>QKDP01000244.1 GCA_003252055.1 Desulfobacter postgatei
TAATGTTGGAATATATTTTGATTGAAGCCGGTTTTAAATATCATGGACCTGTAACAGAAAAAAGCAAAGGAGATTTATAAATTGAGTCGGTGTGGCTCATTTTTGATGACCATAAATGGCTCAATTTCTCGCGCCCATTGACATGCGGCCTTGGCTATTGCGACAGCTGCCTTGAACTTTTTGGATACTGGAACAAGAGTTTCCGGTTCGTGGTTCGGCATAGAGTATGATTCGATTTTGCGGATAGCCGGCAGGACTTCTGATGTAACCCATTTGCGGAATGGCCTTGCGTCTGGTTTGGATGCCTTCAGGATTAGAGTATAAAGACCGGATTCGTTAACTGTGAGCAGTTCTTGTTTTCCACCAGGGGAGTGCGCTGGCAGCACCCCCTTTTCATCTTCATCAAGGTGGTTTCTTACTGCTGAATTATGATCAGCATAACCCAAAATATCACAAACATCTTTGGCAACCCACCAAGGGCTCCCGTCCTGGTCTTCAATAATACGGATTTCTTTTTCTTGATATGAAAAAGAAATGATGTTGCTCATAATGCTCTCCTTTCAGAGAGACGCTTGCTGTGAGAGGTCTAAACCTCTACAACGATTGAATTATTTTCGTCAAGGGGAAATTATTGGGGTTCTGTCAATTGTTTTTTTTTGTTGTGTATCCAATTATAAAATACTTGCCTTATATCTCAAGTTGAGATATAAAAAGACATGCACATCATAACACGGAAGAAAATATTGGATTTTGCCGAACGGTACCCGGAATGTTCAACTGCCCTGGATGCCTGGTACCGAATTGTGAAGCATACAAGGTTTGGCAATTTTGCTGAATTGAGAGGTGTTTTTCCAAGCGCAGACCAGGTGGGCGGGTTTACCGTGTTTGATATCGGTGGGAACAAAGTCCGGCTTATTGCAGCTGTCCATTACAACACCCAGCGGCTGTATATCAGGCATGTGCTCACGCATAAAGAGTATGACAAGAATAAATGGAGGGATGGATGATGTTGCAGGATACACAGGACATTATACGGATTTGGCCGGATATTAAAAATATCTTTTCCGTGGCCCATTCAAAATCAGAATACGACCGACAGGTATCTTTTCTGGACAGCCTTTTGGATGACATAGGGGAGGATGAAGGACACCCTCTGGCATCCCTTGCCGAGACCATCGGCAGCCTGGTGGAAATTTATGAAGCCGCCAACTTGCCGGAGCCTGAAGGGTCGCCTGCTGACATTTTGAATTATTTAATGAAGGAACACGGTGTCAGGCAGGGGGATCTGCCTGAGGTCGGCAGCCAGGGCGTGATCTCAGAAATCCTGAGCGGGAAGCGCCGGCTGAACACCCGGCAGGTGAAGGCGTTAAGTGAACGGTTTGGGGTTTCACCAGGGGTGTTTATTTGATGAACAGTCTACGGCTTACAAGCCCCACAATGAGTATATCCTGCCGCGGGTGGGGGAGGGCTCCTCAGTGATGGGGAGTCCTTTCACGATTGGGCAGCTTGATAATATGTTTACAAATTAATATATTCCAGGAATCAATCTATATCGTACCCGTTGTACATATTCTTTGTATCCTTTCAATTCTTCTTGAAGTGTTCTGTCTTCTAATTCCGTTCTTATCACGGCAATTATTATGGCTATGACCACTGGAATCAATGTCCACACTGAACCCAAAGCAAGGACAATACCGAACAGTGGAGGAATATTTCCGGCATAACCTGGATGCCGTACAAACCGGTACGGACCAGTATCACACACCACATGCCCTCGATCTGTCTGAATACGTACCACACAGGAGAAGAAGCGGTTCTCTACCAAGGCCCAAGCAGCAAAGGCGTAACCGAACGCGATAAAAATGAATCCTACCACGCTGAGCCATAGCGGAAATTCGGGGGACCAGTTGAAGCGATGGTCTATCCCAGCCACAATGACCATAGGGAACCCGACACTCACCGCCATCAGTGGAGCAAGCACTTTATCCCAGGCCTTTGCGTTTTGGATATTTTCAATATTTTGTCTTTCGGCTGTTAATCCGGGATGTCGTTGTTCCGCCCACACGCGCCCACCAATACCAGCGGCCAAGATCAGCATGGAATATAGCCACGCCTGCCACCATCCGAGATCCCCACCGCATATAAATAAAATCAGCGGGATTAGGAGATACACCACAACTAATCTGATCCACTGGCGAGGGGATACTGTTTGAGCGGTCTCTTCATTAGCCGTCTTTGCTGACATGTCATTCCCCAAAATAAAATGGATTTGAGTGTGTACCAACAGTATTATTAGGCCGAATGAGCCAATAGATTATAGGCAAATTCCGTCTATTCGTTTTTTATATGAAACGGTTTAGAGCTAAAATCAGGGTTCCTTCGATATACACCCAACCGTTTCTATTTTCCTTTAGCATCTTCCATCAGAAGTCTGTATGCATCGGCAATGTTTTCTTTTAGTTCTTCAAGGGTCCCCCCTGGCTAATCACGCCGGGAATCTGCTACAGCCGGCCTACATATCAGCCATCGTCTATGCCGTGTATAAGTGTGAGATTTATGCTGTTTCCTTTTAGGTATTCTCCCTGGAATTAGAACTCTATGTATATTTCTATGATTCAAACCAATGGGTCGTTTTTTTGCAGAATCCTACTAGCATGAGCATTACAGGAACTTCTATTAAAACACCAACCACGGTGGCCAGTGCTGCTCCGGATGAAAGGCCGAACAGCATAACTGCGGTTGCAATGGCCACCTCAAAATGGTTTGAGGCACCTATCATGGCAGCAGGTGCGGCATCTTCATATTTCAGTCTAAAAAATCTTGCAGCGGCATATCCCAAGGCAAAGATCAATATGGTCTGAATAAAAAGCGGAATGGCGATCCAAAGGATGGTCAAGGGATTGGCTGTAATAACGTCCCCTTTGAAGCTGAATAGAAGAACCAGAGTCAGCAGCAGTGCACTGATAGTAACCGGTGTCAGGACGCCCAAGAACCTTTCCTTGAACCAGATTTCTCCCTTGGCAGCGATGATCCATCGGCGTGAAAAATAGCCTGCAACAAGCGGTAATGCAACATAAATTGAAACAGAGAGTAAAAGCGCCTGCCAGGGAATAGGCAGTTTGCCGACACCAAGAAGAAATCCGCCAAGTATGCCATAGAGTACAAGCATGGTAAGTGAATTTAATGCCACCATAACCAGGGTCAGGCCATCATTTCCCCTTGACAGGTACCCCCACACAAGCACCATGGCTGTGCAGGGGGCGATTCCCAGAAGGATGCATCCGGCAAAATAGCTTCGCCATAAAGGTACCTGCAGCATTTTAATTCCGTCTTGCAACACCACAATTCCGGCTCCGTGCTGGGCTCCGACAGGCAGATCAAGACCGAAGGGCATTTTCACCAGGTCCATGGCCTCGGCCCCGATAAAGGATTTTAAAAGGAATCCCAGAAAAAATAGCGCGATGGCATACATGGTAAACGGTTTGATACACCAGTTGATGAACAATGTTAAAAATACAGGTTTGCCACTTTTGCCGGCCTTGACCACAGAAGCGAAATCAATTTTAACCATAATCGGATACATCATGAAGAACAGGCAGACGGCTATGGGGATGGAGACAACCGGTGCACCGTTCACATTGATAGACATGGCGTCCAAGGATTTAGCCAAATCAGGTGCAATCTTGCCCAGAAGAATTCCACCGATAATACATAATCCGACCCAGACTGTCAGATAGCGTTCAAAAAGACTGGTCATTTTACGTTCATTTCCAGCGTCCGTACTCATTTTTTCTCCTATCTTTGTTGCCTATACGACCCGATTGTTTATATTTTCAGGCATCTTTTCAACGAAGGCCTTAATTTCATCCCTCACTATATTGTGCCTGCATTGAAACGCCAAGAATCCATTTAATTGGAGGTTAACCATCTCCATCTCGATAGTCAAACCATGCCCGCCCGTGGTAACTAAGTACTGACCTCCGTAAATATGTCCTTGGTTTCTGATTAATTCTCTCACTAATTTCCTGAAACTGGCTTAATCTAACCGGTGACGGATTTATGGCGTTGTGCACTAAGTTTCATTAGGTCTCCTGATTTTAGGCATATTGTTGGCGGCATTCTGGAGGGCTTGTTCAACAATAGGATAAGATCGTGGTTCGTTCTTCACACGATCTATCCTTATTCGTTAGAATTTCAATCGATAGAACACATATGGGGCAATAAATGTCCAAATGAGTACAAGAACCCAAACTCTACCATTTAAAATATTATAATCCATAAAAA
>QKDP01000062.1 GCA_003252055.1 Desulfobacter postgatei
CCCATGCTGCTGACGGCCCTGGCCGTTGTTGTGGGCGCTTCGGTGATCCTGGCGGATCCGATTTTCCAGGGCCTGGCCATTTCACTGATGTTTGGTGAGATTGCCTCCCTTCTGATTTCCAGAATGGCGGTGCCGGTTTTGTATTACATGGTACAGAAATAAATTGGCCTTGGGTATCAGGCGGTCCGCCCACGTAAAAGCTGCTCAATATCTTTTGTTATTTTCTCCGGCTTGGTGACGGGGGCATATCTTTTAACCGGGTGGCCCGAAGGACCAATGAGAAATTTAGTAAAATTCCATTTAATGGACTTCCCGGCTAATCCGGATTGTTTCTCTTTTAAAAAACGGAACAACGGATGGGTATTTTTGCCGTTCACATCGATTTTTTGGAACATGGGAAAGGTGACCCCGTAATTGATGGCGCATACCTGCTGGATATCTTCCTTTGATCCCGGTTCCTGGCCGGCAAACTGGTTACATGGAAATCCCAGTACATAGAACCCTTTGTCATGGTATGTCTCATATAGGGTTTGCAGCCCTTTGAACTGGGGTGTAAATCCACACTTGCTTGCCGTGTTTACAACCAGTAAAATTTTTCCTTTAAAATTTGCCATAGAGATGGTTTTGCCCTGAAGCGTTGTCAGGGAGATGTCATAAATATCCATACGAATCATTCTCCTTTCCTGAATTTCCAATGAATTTATCAAAGATCCACACCTGGTGCAAACCCCAGACAAATTTAACACCTCATTTTCAAATTATAGAACTTAAAAAGATGATTCATATTCATTTTTTGATTTGATTTTAGGAAAGTTGGTCTTATTTTCTACAATTATAAGAAAGATAGTATAACCAAACATGTAAGCTGAATACTATCTTTTATGACGACTCAAAAAGGAGATGACAGCATGAAGAAAATCGGAATAATCGTTGGTAGCCTGAGAAAAGAGTCTTTTAATCGCTCCGTGGCAAAATATCTGGCCTCAGTGATTCCCCAAAGCTATTCTGTCAGCTTTCCCGATATTGGCAATTTGGAACTTTACAACCAGGACCTGGACAATACGCCCACTGCTGCCTGGGTTAAATTCAGAGATGAAATAAAAGCGTTGGATGCCGTTTTATTTGTCACGCCTGAGTACAACAGATCCATTCCCGGTGTCCTGAAAAATGCCCTTGATGTCGGATCAAGGCCTTACGGACAAAGCGTATGGGCTGCAAAGCCGGGAGGCATTATCAGCGTCTCTCCCGGAGCAATAGGCGGGTTTGGTGCCACCCATCACCTGAGACAGGTGCTCTCCTATCTAAATGTTTACACCATGCAGCAACCTGAAGCCTATGTGGGAAACATTATGGAGGCGTTAGATGATTCAGGTCAGGTGGTCGCAGAAAAGACCCAAACCTTTCTGACTGAATACATGGATAGTTTTATTCAGTGGATTGGCCGGTTCTAAGCGTTTTAGAACGTTTCTGAAAAAGCTTTGATCTCCGGATGGTCACTTAAAAAGCGGTACAGGGTTGCCCTGCCCACACCTAATACCCTGGCCGCTTTTGATTTGTTTCCTCCGGTTTTGACCAGAGCGGATTGGACATTTTCCGGATTGAGCTTGCCCCGGGTAAATTGTACCATCGGCTCTGGGGGCTCATTTGATAAGACAGGCCGCAAGGGCTGACTGTTGGATACAAAAGGAAGATCCGTAGGCAAAATAACGCGGCCCCGGGACCGGACCACGGAAAACTGGATCACATTTTTTAATTCCCTGACATTGCCGGGCCAGTGGTAGTCCATCATCTCCCTAATGGTGTCAGGGGCAAGTTCCGGGGCAGGTTTGTTGTTTTCTTTTTCCGCCTCCCGCAGGAAATGCTCGGCTAAAAGCGGAATGTCGTTTTTTCTTTCCCGCAGGGGCGGCAGGTGGATGGGAATGACGTTGAGCCGATAGTAAAGGTCTTCCCTGAAGCGTTCTTGCCGTACCTCTTCTGCCAGATCCTTGTTGGTGGCTGAGATAATTCTGACATCTACGCTGATCTTTTTTTCTCCGCCTACTTTTTCGAATGATCCCTCCTGGAGGAATCGTAACAATTTTACTTGGGTTTTTAACGGTAGTTCGGCCACTTCGTCCAGGAACAGGGTGCCTTTATGGGCCAGTTCAAACCGGCCTTTACGTTCCTTGACCGCCCCTGAGAACGCGCCTTTGACATGACCGAACAGCTCGCTTTCCACAATGCCTTCGGGGATGGCCCCGCAGTTCACCGGAACAAAACTGCCGTTGCCGTAGGACGAGATGTCATGGATGGCATAGGCCACCCGTTCTTTGCCCGTGCCGGTTTCACCGGATACGTGCACCGGGTAGTTATACAGGGCCACATCCCGGATCTCTCGGAAAATGTCCTGCATGGCTTTGTCCTTGCCGATGATACCTGCAAAATTGGAAAGATCTTCGGCTTTCAGGGAGAGACGTATGGAATCGGTCATATCCCGGAACGAGGCCACAACCCCCTGGAGTTCCCCTTCATGGTCCGGGATGCAGTAAACGGTCATTTCCAGATGCCGGGTGTCTCCTGTTTTGGTGACTATGGTAACCGGATACTCTTTGGTTCCCCCGGAAAGTTTCGGGGAATCCTCGCAAAAGGAACATTTGGAACCGCAGAACGAGCCCTGGAACACATCGTGGCAGTCTTTGCCCAGGACCTCTTTTTTACTATATCCGGTAATTTTTTCTGCTTCCTTGTTAAAAACAGTGATGATGCGCTCCGTGGTATGTGCCATGACGCCAAGCTTAAGATTGTCCACCACGAGGTTGAGATTGTGAAGATCCAGCAGAGAGTGTGTAAATCTTTCCATTTTTGATTTCCCGGCAACGCGCTTTCAGTAATAAATACCAAGCTGTTCTTGAACCGGCCTCTTAAATGGCACATTTGTGTATCAGGTGCAATGTTTTTTTGCATCTGTAAAAAGAAAAAATGGGGAGGCGTGAAGAATTACTCCCAGGAAATACAGTCTTTGGGGCAGTTTTTCACAGCTTCAAGGATATCTTCGTCATCCTCATACCTGTCAAGAGGGCGTATATCCACATAACCTGCGTCATTGATTTCAAAGGCGTGGGGGGCCAGATCAATGCAGATCCCGCATTCAATGCAGCAGCCAAGATCAATCACCGGTTTTTTTTGTATGCTCATCAAAGCCTTCCTTTGTTAGTGGTTTCAACCCACCAGCCTTTCTGGATATGCGCCTGTTTCTCTTTTTCGGCCAGGTCAAGAAGCTTGTACCCTGTATCCAGCAAAATTCCATAAAGTACGGCGCAGCCCGGGTCCTCATGGTGTTCATATCCGGTTTGTGCCAGTTCTATCATTTTATGGGCCAGCTCAATGGTGCGCGCGATGTTTATGTCACATTTTTTTTTCAGCATGGCAAATTCTCTTTAATCGTTTCACACCAGGGAAAAAAATTGGGTTATTATTCATTTCAGGCCCGTATCTGTTCCGGGGGGCAGGCATGAACCATATCCGATATCCGGGTAGCCGTAAAATTCCACCCTGTGTAAATATCAATGGGTGTTTTGTCTGCCTGGATAAAATCGGGCAGAATCCTATATTCAAAAACGTCGGCATTGGACAGCGCCCTTATGGCATATCCGCGTTTTACCGGATCGATAGAAGACAGATGTGCCTGGAGCTGTTCCCTGGTGACATCGGTCAGATCCCGGGGTGCTGCCCCAAGATATGTACCAATGCCCCACAAAACCCCGCGCTGGAGTATTTCATGTTCAATGTGGTTGCCTTTGTGGTCCAGGTAGGAAAAAAGGATGCTTTTAAATTCCCGGGCCAGGGCCGTACTTTTGCTTAAAATCTCTCCCATGGCCTCGGGTGACCCCCAGCCGATACCACCGGATTCGTCGTTCAAGTTCCACATGATCCGTCTCAAAATTATTCTGGCGTTTTCCATGGAGTTATCCGCAATCCTTGCGGCAAGCTCCCCCATGGCGGTTACGCTGCGAAACTTGATGAGTTCATCCTTGTTGTAAAAATAAGAGAACAGATGTCCGGTGAGCTGGGCATCCGGAATCTGAGCCAGTCTGGCCAGGGCCTGGCTGCGACTGCCAAGGGCAAGAATTTCGCCCACCTTTTTTTTTGTCTTTCTGCCGTATGGTTTCATAACTGTTCTCTTTCACGTGTTATTGCTGTGTCAGACCGCCTTTGAAATGTTTTAGGGTCTGACTCAATGACTAAAAAGAGCACAAATTATGCCAGGCCGGTTTATGCCGGGCT
>QKDP01000153.1 GCA_003252055.1 Desulfobacter postgatei
GCCACACCCGTACCCATCTCGAACACGGAAGTTAAGCTCTTTAGCGTCGATGGTACTGCATGGGAGACTGTGTGGGAGAGTAGAACGCCGCCGGTTCTTTTTTAAAAAGCCCTGATCATTTATTGCAAATGGTCAGGGCTTTTTTTATTTGAATAATTCTGGGCAGATTAAAATTGAAAAGCGCATTCCGTAACAGCCTGTTGATTCCTTTATGATGGTCAGACTGATAGGTAAGTACGTGTACCATAATTTTTGCAGGTTGATATTTTCGATATTTCAATAATATCAGTTAAATATATTGACGATAACAGGAAAAAACTTTTATCCTGCTGCTTAGACGCTTTCCAGGAAAATTGATTTTTCGGGAGAAGGGCTGGATTAACTGTTACCAGTGAAAGGAGTTTAAGCCATGGAATCCTTTGATCAGATTATTAAAACCATATCATTGAGCATGGGCGCGGCATGGGCCAGCGGAATCAACCTGTATGCCACGGTGTTTGTCTTGGGCATTCTGGGCGCTACCGGCAACCTGGTGCTGCCTCAGGGGCTTGAAATATTATCCGACCCTGTGGTGCTGTGGGCGTCCGGATTCATGTATTGTGTCGAGTTTTTTGCGGATAAAACCCCCGGAGTGGATACGGGATGGGATACCATTCACACCTTTATCCGGATTCCTGCCGGCGTGATGATTGCTGCAGGTGCTGTGGGTGATGTCAACCCTTCTCTGGCCCTTGCTGCCGGAATTCTGGGCGGTGGCCTTGCCACGGGCAGCCATCTGACAAAATCGGGTTCCAGGCTACTGATCAACGCGTCCCCTGAACCCTTTTCCAACTGGATTGCTTCGGTACTCGAAGATGTGGCCGTCATTGGCGGCATCCTGACAGCACTTCATTATCCCATCTTATTTCTGATTCTTTTGATTGGCTTTATCTGCCTGGTTGTGTGGCTGTTGCCTAAAATATGGCGGGGTATTAAAATACTTTTTGCAAAAATTAAAAGCTTTTTTAACAAGGACGCGCCCCGGCAGATTCCGTGATTGCTGACGACACCTAAACACGAGATGTGCGCAGTCTGTTTCGTTTTTTTTGGGGGGGGAGCAGTTTTTCAAACCAGGGGGATCTCATCATCCCCTCCCCCAGGGCAATCGCATGTAAAAATCAAAATCCAGTAGTTGAGATTCATCCGTGCCATCCAGACAGCGGTCAGGATGTTCTCCAATACAATTGATTTTTGGCGTTTCAATGCAGGCACAATCTCTGGTGGTGGGATAATTTTCCGAACAGAGTTAAATCATACCATTGAACACCCAAACGCCATCTTAACGCTGCTAATCAGCCGCGCGGCTTTTTGCGTCGGCTACCCTGATTGGATACCAACTGGCCAATTACGGTTTAAAATTTGGAAAAAATTCCCCTATGAAAGGGTAACAATTTTAACTCATGAAAGAAAATTAATGTGGATAGAGTGCCTGAAATCACTTGACTTTATCTATTTAGTTGTGCATACAACTAAACATGGCGTTTGATTATGACCATAATAAATCCTTGGGATATTTAAGCGGGTTGGTCAATAGACTGTTAAGCAATACGCTTGCAGCACGATTCCAAGCGGCGAATATAGACATGACAGCTGAACAATGGGGCGCTATTCTCGTTCTGCTGAACGGTGGTGCCATCACCCAAGGGCAGCTTGGAGAAAAACTATGTCTTGAAAAATCGAGTGTCAGCCGTCTGCTGGAAGGGCTTGAGAGACGCGATTGGATTATACGAACCAAGAATCCAAAAGACAGCAGGCAAAAACTAGTTACGCCGACGCCTAAGGTTCTGGAAACGGTAGAGCGTTGCTCAAATATCGCCAGAACCATTTTAAAGGAGGCGCATCGTGGTATGACAGAAGAAGAGCAATTGGCCTGCCAGTCCGCCCTGCTACGCATCATATCAAACTTGAATAAAGGGGCTTAATAGTTGTATGCACAACTCAAAGGAGACAAAATGAATTTTCAATCAATTCTTGAAGAAACAAAAGTATTTCTGGATCACCTGGGTTTGGACGAAGAACCCTTTGGCGTATATTACGATGACACCAAACCGGAACAATCCTTTGGCCCTAAACCTGGCGTCCCCATCTCACGTGAACTGGAAGATCAGGGACAGGTAGATATGCAGGCTGTATTCAAAACTTTTTCCTGCGTTATCGGCAACATCTGGCTGGCCAGGAAAAAACACTGTGCCGCCTATATCTCATCCGAAGAGTATGGATGCCCCGGAGGCGTTTTTTACTGCTCCATGATGAAACCCAACCTCAGGTTCATTGAGCACTATGTGACCACAGGGTTTGAAGGGACTCCCATCCATGGAGAACGGTATCTTCCTTCTCCTGAATCCATGAGAAAGTTTCTTGATAAAGTCAACCCTCGCAAAGCTCCGGCAAAATATTGTATCTTCAAGCCGTTGTCTCTATTTTCGGACGGTGAGGAACCTGAATTTATCATCTTTTTTGCCCGGCCCGAAGTGCTGACCGGCCTTTTCACCCATACCATGTTTACCACAGGAGAGGTGGACAGTGTCGCATCTCCATTCGGAGCCGGATGCACCAATATTCTTGCCTGGCCCCTTTTCTACAAAGAACAGGGAAAAGAAAAAGCCGTACTCGGCGGTTTTGATCCGTCGGCCAGAAAATATCTGAAAACAGACGAGCTGACCTTCACAGTTCCCCTGTCCTTGTATCAGAAAATGCTTAAGGCCCTGCCCGAATCCATGTTCAACGTGGGCAACGAGTGGAAGGTCGTACGCAAAAAGGTCGACCGCAGCGCAAAGACATGGGGAGAGAAGGATTAGCGCTTACTATGTGGACGCGCTCTCACGCAACCGATTTATGTCCCGTAAGGGCGGAGCGCCGAACAGACGGCTGTATTCCCGGCTGAACTGCGAGGCGCTCTCATAACCGACCTCAAATGTTGCGGTCATGGCATCCAGATTTTCTGTAAGCATCAACCGCCTGGCCTCATTCAAGCGCAATCGTTTTTGAAATTGCAGAGGGGTCATTGAGGTCATCACCTTAAAATGGTTATGAAATGCCGATTTGCTCATGCCGGCACTGGCCGCCAGTTCGTTTACACGAAGGGGGCGGGTGTAATTATTTTTCAGCCAGGCAATGGCCCGCGAAATCTGATGGCTGTGGCTTCCTGAAGCCGCTATTTGCTGAAGGCGCGGTCCTTGATCTGATGTGAGCAGGCGAAAAAAGATTTCCCGCTTGATAAGCGGTGCAAGGATTTTTATATTTTCTTCTTCCTTCAGAAGATCAATCAGGCGCTGAAAAGTATCAAGCAGGGGTAATGAAAGCTGCCCTACAGCCATTCCTTTCTGCGCCTGCCCGGAGCGGTTCACCGGGAGGCCACTGTCTACGGTAAGTTGGGAGATTTCCTTTAAATCAATTTCCAATATCAACCCCAGATAGGGCTTTTCGCTGCTCGCCTCAATGATGTTGGCCACAACCGGCAGATCCACAGATGTTATCAGGAACCGGGTCGCGTCATACACGTAGGCATCCTCTCCCAGCAGTACCCGTTTGCTCCCTTGGGCGATCAGGCAGATGCTTGATTCCAGCGTATAACTTGTCGGTTCTGTAGGGGTGGTCCACCGGCTGAGCCTGAGGCCCGGGATCTTAGTATCCAGCTGATTCTCGTCCCCTGTCCATTTGGCAATACTCTTTGCCAGTGTCTGGGATGCATCTGCCATCTTTTCCTGCATCTCCACCGAGTTTATATTGTTATCATTCATAGCCACCTCCCTTGTTCCTGATTCTTTAAATCCTAACACGGCTGTGTTTTGTCCACAAATAGTTTGTTACACAGCATGTATTATCGGGCAATGCTTGTCAAATTAGCCTTGTGGGACTCCCATATCAAACACACAGCCGCCCTTGGGTGTCCTTACGTCCAACCGGTTATCTATCAAGAAGATATGTTTACAAAACAGTGAGCCGCTTTTACAGATTTTTTCTCCCGGACTCAACAATGAACTTATGGTTTTGGACAAACAGGCAATTATTAAAAACGATCAGGCTATCTACTCACCCTTATGCTGTTGTATCTTTGAACAAAGGTATGGATCGGATTATCTCCTTGGACAGAAAGACCAGCGGAACCCGGAAATCGTTCAATGGCTGGGAGAGACAACCTTCGATACCTGACTGTAATTTTATAAAATTGGAGATACATATGATACACAAAACAGCGTGCGATCATACCCATTGCCGCTTTTACCGCCAACGGAAATCTGGACAAGTTGAAGGCGAGTCTGGAGGCGGGACTTGATGCCGGCCTGACTGTGAACGAAATCAAGGAAATTCTCGTTCAGATGTATGCGTATGCCGGCTTCCCCAGAAGCTTGAATGGCCTCGGCACATTTATGGCGGTCATGGAAGAACGCAAGAGTAAAGGCTGCAAAGACGAAATGGGGAAAGACGCCGGCCTCATACCGACCGACAGAAGCAGCCTTGAATTCGGTACGGAGAATCAAACCCGATTGGTGGGACAGCCGGTAACAGGCGCTCTGTTCGACTTTGCACCGGCCATTGACCAGTACCTCAAAGCGCATCTTTTCGGAGACATTTTTCAGCGGGACGTGCTCGACTGGAAAGAACGGGAGCTTGCAACCATTGCCGCACTGGCAAATATCAAGGGCGTCAACAGCCAGCTTCAGGCGCATTTCTCCATAAGCCTGAATAATAACCTTACCCTGGAGCAGCTTTATGACTTTGTAAGTGTCCTGGATCTTATGTGCAGCCCTGAAGTGGCGCAAAACGCCCAAAGTGTCCTTGAACAAGTTTTAAAAAATAACAATTAAAATTTCAGGAGGTAATATGAATTCATCAAACGAAAATAACAGAACGTCAAATCCGTCTAAAGCACAAACTGATACACCTTTTACCGGAGAGGGTATTTTCTCGAAAGGGGACAAGAACGAGGCCTACGCCCGCTATTTCACAGGAACCAGCTATCTCAATATGCTTTCCATGGAAAGGGTTGTCATCGGCAACGTAACCTTTGAGCCGGGCTGCCGCAACTTCTGGCATATTCACCACAAAGGGGGACAGGTCCTTCTGGTCACCGGCGGGCGCGGCTGGTACCAGGAGGCGGGAAAACCGGCCAGAAAACTTCGTGCCGGTGATGTGGTCAACATCCCGCCTGAAACAAAGCATTGGCATGGTGCTGCCAGGGACAGTTGGTTCGCCCACGTGGCCGTGGAAGTCCCTGCGGAAGGCGCCTCCAATGAATGGCTGGAGCCGGTTTCAGACGAAGAATACGATCTGCTCAAATAATTGAGCATTAGTGTACTAACAAATATATAAATTGAAAGGTATTAAAAATGAAAAAGATCCATCGTTTTCATATACTCCTGGCAGTTATCGTCTCACTTCTGGCCGTTGCTGGCGTTTCGGTCGCAGCAGACACCATGTGGGACAAGACCTTTGCCAAAAGCGATAAGGTTATTCACGAAAAAATATCCTACCCCAACAGATACGGATTGACCATATCCGCAGACCTGTACCGGCCTAAAAACATGGATCAATCCCCAAAATATGCCGCCATTCTCGTTGGCACCCCCTATGGCGGGGTTAAAGAGCAGGGTGCCGGGATCTACGCCCAGACCATGGCGGAAAGAGGATTTGTCGCCATGGCCTTTGACGAATCATATAACGGGGAAAGCAGCGGTGAACCACGACACCTGTCTTCTCCAGACATTTTTGTTGAAGATTTCAGTGCAGGCGTGGATTTTCTGGGGACAAGATCCTTTGTAGACAAGAACAAAATCGGTGTGATCGGTCTTTGCGGCAGCGGCGGATTTGCCCTGACTGCAGCACAGGTTGATCACCGCATCAAGGCGGTTGCCACAGCCAGTATGTACGATATGAGCCGGGTCATCCGCAAGGGCTGGAAAGATACGATGTCTAATGAGCAGCGCAATAAAACCCTTGACCAGCTTGGTGAGCAGCGGTGGAAGGATTTTGAGATCGGCAGCCCCCTGCTGCCCCAGGGCTTCCCCAAAGAAGCGGCGGATTCAATCCCGGAAGGGCTGGACCCTATTTCAAGTGAGTTCTGGGAGTATTACGCCATGCCCAGGGGGCACCATCCCAGGTCGCACGGCCCCTTCACCCAGGCCAGCAACATGGCGTTTATGAATTTTCCTTTGCTCAACTACATTGACACCATTTCACCCAGACCGATTCTGTTCATTATGGGAGACAAGGCCCACTCACGGTATTTCACCGAAGATGCCTATAAGATGGCTGCCGAGCCCAAGGAACTGGTTATCGTTCCCGGTGCCAGGCATATTGATCTATACGACAGAACCGACATGATCCCCTTTGACAAGCTGGAAGCTTTTTTCAGCAGCAACCTGAAATAACAGCCATGGGCTGACCTGGTCGATCAATACCCAGGCTCACCCCACAACAAAACATAAAAGTAATTGAACAACTTATTGGGACTTTTATATAAAATTGATTGCGGATAAAGGATGGAATAGATGGTTTATATAGCGTTGTATCTGGCTGTGGGTGGCGTGGCCGGTGTGCTGGCCGGACTTCTGGGCATTGGCGGCGGCCTTGTGATTGTCCCCATGCTTACGTCTGTTTTTACGCACCAGAATGTGGCCCATGAAGTCATTGTTCACATGGCCCTAGGCACTTCGCTGGCCAGTATTTTGTTTACTTCGATTTCCAGTGTGCGTTCCCATCATAAACGCAATGCTGTGGTCTGGCCCGTGGTATTCAGAATCACACCGGGCATCCTGGTGGGGACGTTTACAGGAACCTGGATTGCCTCCATGCTTTCCACCAATTTTCTTAAATGTTTTTTCGGCATCTTTTTATACTATGTGGCCACCCAGATGCTCATGGGAATGAAACCCAAACCTACCCGGGGCATCCCCGGCACCGCAGGCATTTTTGCGGCAGGCAGCATCATCGGTGTATTGTCAAGTCTTGTGGGCATTGGCGGCGGCACCCTGTCCGTGCCGTTTTTGACCTGGTGCAATACCAAGATCCACAAAGCCATCGGCACTTCCGCTGGTATTGGGTTTCCCATTGCCGCGGCCGGTTTCTTAGGATACGTGATCAACGGGCTTGACGCCCCGAACCTGCCGCCCCTGTCCCTGGGGTTTGTTAACCTCGGTGCTCTTGCAGGAATTGTTGCTGCCTCGGTGCTCACAGCACCCATTGGGGTAAAACTAGCCCACAGCCTGCCCGTTGACAAGCTCAAACGTGTTTTTGCCGTGCTGCTTTACGTGGTGGGCACAAGGATGCTGATCTCTGTGTTCTGGTAATTGCCGATTTTTCCATATCCAGGCTCAACCCACAATAAAATATGAAAGTAATTTAACAAGTTATTGGGACTTTCACATAAACTTAAGAGTTTTACACTCTTCAAAGAATTATCAAAATCGAAATAAAATCTTAATTACAAGGAGATATATCATGTGGGATAAAATTTTTCCAAAAAGTGACAAGGTAATTGTTGAACGAGTTTCTTATCGGAACAGGTACGGCATCAGCGTGTCCGCGGATTTGTATCTGCCCTGGGAAATGGACCTTTCAAAAAAATATCCGGCCCTGGTTGTGGGAACTCCCTACGGCGGTGTTAAGGAACAGGGTGCAGGACTCTATGCCCAGACCATGGCGGAAAGGGGATTTGTAGCCATTGCATTTGACGAATCCTATAACGGCACCAGTGGA
>QKDP01000178.1 GCA_003252055.1 Desulfobacter postgatei
TTTTCAGGATGGACCGCAGAAAGACTGGCCATGGATATGGGGTAATCATAGAGGAAGCAGGGACGGGATGTGCCTAAATGGGGTTCAATGTCAAAACTGATAATCTCATCAAAGCATCCGGCATCAAGGGCTTGGTTCAAAGAGACATTGGAAAAACGCTCAAACGCCCCGGCAACTGTCATCCGCTCAAAGGCGTTTGCCAGGTCCAGGGACGTGTCCTGATAGACCAGGCATCCCGGAGAACCCAAGCCTTGTGCAATATGGCGCAAAAGGCCCTGGCACTGCGTCATGAGGTCTTCATAAGTCTGGTGGACCGCATACCACTCAAGAAGTGTCAGTTCAGGCAAATGACGCTGACCGCGTTCACCCTGGCGGAAGCATTTGCAGATCTGAAAAATTTTGTCTACACCCCGGGCCAAAAGCCGCTTCATGCACAGCTCCGGAGAGGCTTGCAGATATTCGCCCTGGGATGTCATTGGATCAATATGGGCTTCGGGGATGATTGATGGGCACCTAAGCGGGGTTTCCACCTCAAGAAAATCCATGGAACGAAAAAAATCCCTTGTCAGTTCCATGACAAGAGATCTTTTTTTTAAGTTTTCCAGCAATTGGGCACGCGTCATCATTTATGCTTTTTGACAGGCTTTTACGGAATAGATAATTTTTCCAAGTTCAAGGCGGAAAATAAATTTGGCCACAGGCATACATTCAGTATTCCGAGGACCAAATTTATTTCTCCAACGCAGAGATTGGGAAAAATTAGCATTCTGTAACAGCCTGTCGGGCTGGGCCTATTGTTTGACCTCATACACATCTTTTGTCCGATCCTGGAGATAGATGCGCTGGTATTTGGTTTTATCTGCCTGTTCATAAAATTCATAGCCCTGTTCCCGGCAGGCTTTGCAGGCATTGATGGGAATATGAACCCCCAGAATATGATAGCCTGGCGTGGCTTTGGAATCCACCTCAAAACTGCCGCCGCAATCCCTGCATACCCGGATTTTCTCTTTCTGGCGTTCAAAAATATTGTCCGTGTCATAAAAAACTTCACGGTGGCGGATCATAATCTGCCCGGGTTCACCGGCGGCTTCCCTCATTTCATACCGCTGGTGCCAGTAGGTCATGATCTGGTCGCAGGTCTTTTTGATTTTATCGGTAATACTCACCGACTGCTTGAGCCTTTCCGGATCATAATTGGGTTCCACTACGCCGGAATAATCTAAACCTGCCATCGCAAGGATAATACCCAAGTTGACATAAGGAAGGGCTCCTTCAATGGCGTATCCCCCTTCAAGAACCGCAATGTCCGGTTTAAGCATGGAGGTCAGACGCGCGTACCCCTGGGCCGAAAAATTCATATTGGTCAAAGGATCCGTGTAGTGGTTGTCCTGGCCGGCGGAATTCACCACAAGATCAGGCTTGAATGCCTCGAGTACCGGCAGCACACACTGTTCAATAACATAGAGATACCCTTCAGTGGAAGTACCCGGGGGAAGCGGGATATTCAAATTGGATCCCTTGGCATTGGGACCACCCAGGTCACTGGGAAAGCCTGTGCCCGGATACATGGTCCGGCCGTCCTGGTGCAGCGAGATAAACAGCACATCAGGATCATGCCAGAAAATATCATTGGTGCCGTCCCCGTGGTGGCAGTCCGTATCAATGACGGCAATACGTTTGACCCCATACTGGGAACGAATATATTCAACCATCACCGCTTCAATATTGATATGGCAGAATCCCCGGCCCCCGTGGGTTACCCGCATGGAATGATGTCCCGGCGGTCTGACCAGGGCAAAGCCGTTTTTTACCTCTTTTAACATGACTGCATTGGCAATGGCCTTGGCCCCGCCTGCAGATATCAGATGGGATTCGGTTGTGACGGTCTGTTCATCAGGTACACAAAAATGGGCTCTTTGTATATCTTGCGGCGTTACAATTTCAGGTTTGTACTCTATGATTTCGGGTATATCAAAAACCCCTTCTTCGGTGACCTGATCCTGGGTATACAAAAGCCGCTCTTCCCTTTCAGGGTGGGTGGGGTCAATGGCCCAGTCAAATGCAGGAAAAAATACCAGCCCGGTTTTGTGAGGTGCGTTTAACATAGTATCCCCTTTAATTTCCTATCGCCTGCTGGTTAAGCATTGATTCATACCCATGTATCAGGCCGGGTTTAAGCTGAATTTTAGTCCGAAGAATTTTTCCCCTGGGAGAAAAATTGCGCACAATATTAAACTCCTGGAATTCCACCACTTCCACTTCGTTGAGATTATCGGGATCGGCACCTGCATTTTCCGCCTTGTCCTTAAGCAGGCTGTAAGCGGTCTCCACCAGATCGTCTTTAGAAAAGGATTTGGAAACAGGCTCGGCAAAATCCTCTTCATGGGCGGTTACAAGGCCCTGCTCTGTGTCGGCGTTCACCGTAACCTCGCAGGTGGTCCTGGCAAGGGCTGCGCCAATGGCGTTTGCCACTGGCGCATAGGGAACCGCAATGGTTTCAAGCTGATACATATCCTGGATCTTCTCGGCGAAAAATCTGGCCGGGCCGCCCATGAGAAGAATCGTGTCCGGACTGAACTTGTAGCCTTCAAGAAAATCATGAACCGTATAAACGGGCTTGGCATTCAACGAATCTATCATCTCAAAGGTTTTTTTCAAAATGATGTTGCAGCAAATTTTAAATATGTGTTCCGCAGCCTCTTTTTCTTCCATGCCCAGCTGACCTGCAATGGACTGTATACCCTGCCGGGCCCGGTCCTGATTTCCCGCCTCCATGAGCCCTAAAACCACCAGGGCGTCCGTGGGCGTGGGCACAGACCCGCCAAAGGCCATGGCCGGGCCCACACGGTCCGGTCCCACCGTGAGCTTGCGCTTGTCATTGACCCTTAAGGCCGAGTCGCCGCCAATGCCTTCGGAAACCGTTCGCAGGGACCGGATCAGACTTCTATATCCCCCGCGCTGGATGCCCACGGGCTCAAGCAACGGGGTTTTATCCACCAGAAATGCAATGTCCGTGGTGGTACCGCCGATATCAAGGACAACGGCATCCTGCCCTTCAGGGGCATAGGGAATAGCCCCCATGATGCTGGCTGCAGGCCCTGACAAAACCGTCTGGGCCGGAAAATCCATTGATGCTTCCAATGTCATGGTGCCGCCGTCAGCCTTGAGAATCTGAATGGGTACGGTAAGCCCCATTTCCTCAAGGGATTGCTCAACGGCCTGGAAAAAGTCTTTATGCAGGGGATATACGGCCGCGTTCATGTGGGTGGTGGCAATACGCCGGGGAAAATTCAAATTGCCGGAAACATGGTGCCCCAGAAAAATCTGTTTAAACTGCTTGTTTAATATCCGCTTGATCAAAATTTCATGGGAAGGATTTCTGACACAGAATTTACTGACAACCCCCACATAGTCAATGCCCGCCTTTTTGAGCTTTTCACCCACAACCTGAATTTCCATCTCATTGATGGGCTCTATTTCCCGGCCACGGTGGTTGATGGAGCCACCCACGGCATAATAGTGATCCCCGGTCCTGAAATTTTCAGGATCTATGCCCGGCCCAGCTGAAACGATCATGCCCACCGGTGTCACGGTCTGCTGGACAATGGCGTTGGTGGTCAGGGTGGTGGAAAGAACAACCCGCTCAATGCATCCCGGATCAACTCCCTCAAGAATCGAAGTAAAACCTGAAAGAACGCTTTTAAATAAATTGTCCGGCTGGGTGGGCACCTTTACATGTTTTTGAACGCCTTTTCTGCTGAGAAAAACAACGTCTGTGTGTGTGCCTCCGACATCTAATCCTAAAATCATGGCGTCTTCCTTGGCATAAAGATTTACACCGAAATATACGGTATTCGACAGGCTGTAACGGCCTATTGAGAAGCTTGTCAGAAATCGACTATCTTGTCAATGAAGTTTTAGCCCCTTGAAATATGGAACAGATTTGAATAATGGATGAACAACACCCCGAATTTATTGATATGCTGAATCTATTTGTTGCCGAGTGATAATAGGCTCAGACCAAGACCTGGTCCTTTAAAAACTGAATAAATTTTTTACATATGGGGGAGCGGGTTCTCTTCCGGGACAGGGTCAGATAGAAATGCCTGGACAGGTCAAGGTCTTCAACACTCAGGGCATGGAGACGTCCCCGGGCCAGTTCCTCAGCCACGGCAATGGTGGAAAGAATGGAAATGCCCACATTATTAAGAATA
>QKDP01000053.1 GCA_003252055.1 Desulfobacter postgatei
GTCAACAAGATACTGGCAGGGTACGATGCAAAAGAGATCGACAGAAAGGCTGCAGAATTCCTTGGTTTGGAGTGGAGGACTATCGGCCACTTGAAGTGAGTGTCGGTAAAAGCATATTTCAGCTTATACCAGTAATCCATTTTTGTTTGTAATCAACCGCTTCCTTGCCTGAAGTCTTCCTGAAAAAATTGCTGCTGAAATGTGCTCGGGACCCACCAGGGGGGCAGGGACAAGGGCCTGCTGTTGCGGTCTTTTAAGTCAGGTCAGTTTTTCAGTAGGCGAAGATCCCGTTTCACAATAATTCCTTTGGCCAGTTTCCCGATCACCCGGGTTCGGGCCAGAGGCTTGTTTTTGTGGGCCAGCAGTTCAGCGTTCAGTTCCTCTCGGTTTATCGGGGGCGGGGCCTGCCTATGCCTGGGAACAAGCGAGAGCGCCCCGGGCCTGCATGCGGCAACGCACTGGCCGCAGCCGATGCAGCGGTCCGGATCAATAAACGGCCTGGCTTTTTTCTTTTGTTCGTTGGCCAGTTCGGGAAAGGACAGGGCCTGGACAGGACATTTATCTGCACATTGTCCGCAGCCCGCGCAAGAATCAGTGGAGAGTTCCGCCCTGAACCCTGTCTCCCAGAAATCCAGGGGCAGGGGCAGTTCTTTGTGCAGGCTCAGCATTGAACAACAGCAGCCGCAGCAGGAACATAAGAATTCAATCTTCCGTGTGTTAGAGGGCTGGAGAACCAGGCCCTCTTCCTGGTTCCGGCTGATGACTTCCATGACTTCAGCCATTGTTATCTGCCGGCCCAGTTCCATCTTGATCAGGGTCTGGGCAATGCTGCCCATGGCCATACAAGTCTCCTCCCGCCTGGTTTGTTTGCAGGGCATCCCCTGTAGTGCTTTCTTTTTCCTGCAGATACACGGCAGAACCACAAACGGCGGGTCTGCCTTTTCAAGAAGGCAAAGAATCTGGTCATACTCTGCCGCCGGCAGGTCCGGGGCGATACTTTTATTGACGGGGATGGTCCTCATCTGTGACCGGCCCGTGCCGAGAAAGGAGATGCCAAAGCGTTTTTCCGATGTATAGGCCTTAAAATCCCGGATAAATTCCGGTGTGAGGCGGTTGACCTGAAGTTCGTAAATCCCTACCACCAAAGGAACGTTTGCATAAACATTCCGGTTGTTTTTTTGGTGGCATTCAATGCCCCCTTTTTTGACCATGGCTGTAAGATGCTCTTTCAACGCGTCCATGGATGGAACCATATGGATGGCCCGATCGAAAATCACTTCCACAGGTTGGGGCTCATGGCTCAGGCAGGTGGCGATGGCTGCCTCTTCAGGTGAAAAAACATGCTTGAGTAGCCGGATATCCGCACCATCGGCCGAAGGCGGGAATCCAACCGACTGCCGGTCCAGGTGCTGCTGTAGCTTTCTGTAGGGCAGGTCTTCCGGGGTAGTGGCAATCGGTTTTTTCATGGGTTTGTGATAGGCGATTTCGAATGGCCTGTCAATGGACGGCAAATGGATATTATTCCAGATTCCAGCGACGATTATAATTTTTTGTGTAAAAAATCCGGCTGTTGACTGAGGCAGCGGCTGTATCGTGCCATTGCAGAATTTTTTTCATCAATTAAGTTAATGAGTTCTCAAGAGCCTTTCCAATAAAGGCGTTTGATACTTCAGCCAGTGCTCAGGAGGACTCAAATAGATCTCCCCATAGTTCACAGCGCCCGAGACTCAATTTTAGAATCAAAGGCTGTGAAATTGATTCCCAGGGGCCATGAACATAGCATTTAGCCTGATCAGAGCTATGAACTCCCAACGAGCGTCAACCAAACAGTGCGCTTTCTGGGGCCATTGTCATGATTGATCACCACAACCTGCTGCCAGGTGCCTAATGTCAAGTTGCCGTCCCGAACCGGAATGCTTACAGAGGGACCAATCAAGGCAGCCTGAACGTGGCTGTGGCCATTACCTTCATGCCACGCCTGCTCATGGGCATATTCGAGGCCTGGCGGCGCCAGGGAGTTGATGGCCCGTTTAAGATCCGTCACAACGCCCGGCTCATACTCAATGGTGCTTACGGAGCCGGTGGAGCCTTTAATGAAAACCTCCAGGCTCCCGGTTTTGATGCCGGTGTCTTTTACCCAGGTCCGGAGCTCAGGCGTGATGTCCTGGATATCCGGACCGGTCGCCAAATCTACGGAAAGGTTATAGGTATGAAGTTGCAAATCCTTCATGCCAGATCCATATCAATATATATAACCGCTGTAAATTTTTGACTTGCCGGTTTATGATTTTTGAAAAACGTGATGAATCACAGGGATAATCTGCAGTATCCATCCGTCGTAAAAACGAAGTCTGTCGGGGAGGTAGTCTTCACCTCAAACACCTCATTCTTAAAATTACAGGGTCAAAAAGGTCCTGCATAAAGCTAAATCTTAAGGTTGCTTTTAATATATCCAAGTTTAAAGTAAAAAGTTCTCTTTGAATTTCTTTACTTTTTATTAAACAATGCTGATAATCAATTCAGTAAGACTAAACGAGGAAACCATTATCAACATTTTTCGTTTTTTTCTGAGGTTACGGTTTAAAAAATCGGAATCGATCGACCGTATATTTTTGTGGTGAGACTATCGGGGTAGGAGGGCATATGACCCCAATTCATTTTTTACTTGTCGATGATGAAAAGCCTTTTATTGATACCCTCGCACAGCGCCTTCGCCAAAGAGGATTTGCTGTGGTTTGCGCCTTTTCCGGAATGGAAGCATTAAATCAACTTGATAATGACGACACCATTGAGGTGGTAGTCCTTGATGTAATAATGCCCGGCATGGATGGTATTGAAACAATTAAAAAGCTCAAAAAAAAGCACCCAACAGTGGAAGTGATCATGCTCACAGGTCATTCTACAATTAACCACGCTGTTGAAGCAATTAAATTAGATGCTTTTGATTACCTGACAAAACCTTGCGATATAAACCAACTCATTTCAAAAGCAGAACAGGCAGTTTCCAGAAGAAACGAACGGAAAGCAAAAATCTTTGACGTAAGAATAAAACTATACATCACAAAAGAAGAACGAGATGAACAGATAGCTCAAATATTGAAAAGTTAACATGTTATTTTTTTCAATGGCTTATTCCCTTTAATTGGTTTTCAACATTTAAAGGTACCAGAGCCTAAAGAATAAGCATGGGGAAACGTCTGACACAAAACATTAAACCCACGAACCAATAAAAGGGCTTGGTGTCACGCATGGTATTTTTCGATTTTCTTTACCGTTACAGCCTTTGGATATCACCGCCATTTTTTGTCCTTGGTGTCGCATCACTCATATATTTCATTAAGAATGTCATCCGGTTGCGGGTTGAAAAGCAGATCCTGACCGTTCCACTTGCAGCGCAACAATATATTGAGTTCGGCGAAGCGGGTCGGGTTGTCCTTTGCATTGATGGGCCTTTCTTCACAAGACGTTTCGCGAGGACTAATTTTGAGTTGCGCACAGCGGCCGGTACGCCCCTGAAGGGTCGTTCGACCTTACTTTCTCAGGAGGGATCTCTGTGATGCTGCTGTCATCGCTGCCGTCTGCAGCGCAAGAACACATAAAACTATCAACCGCTCTTCGCGGGTTGGCGGTCATTGCCTGTATTTTTCTCATACACTGTGCAGCTTCGCCCAGTATAATCGGGACATGGTTGGAGGTCGGCAAAAGCTCAACATTGGAATTCAAAAAAAATGGATCATTCAGTGCGGTGGACAATGAGGGAATGGCCGTGAGTGGGAAATACACGCGTTTAAAAGATGGGCGCGTGAAGTTCGATATCATGTACGGTGACGGTTCTGTGGAGATAGTGATTCTAAACGTTTCTGTAAGCGGGGATGAACTGACAGTTGTCAGCGACCGCCCCGGCGACATGGAAAAATATAGAAGAATGAGGCAATGAACGATAGGTAGGTGAGCCAAAATGACTATCAGGGTTTTGCACAGCGTTTTCGGATTGATTTCGATCTTTTTGATCTTTCCCACCGTCGTATGGTCTCAAGAAACGGTGATTGCGGCAACGAAGGTGGGAGAATGCGAGCTTAGGGTGGAAGTGAGCGATCAGTGGCACACGATGAGGTTGCGGGCATTTCATCCCCGAGCCACCGGGTGCGATATCGGCAGAGAGTCAATGCTGCCGATTCTTGATGAAGCATTTTCAAAGAT
>QKDP01000023.1 GCA_003252055.1 Desulfobacter postgatei
ACTTTCTTATAAAAGGAAAAGAAGATTGGAAACGGATCTGTTTCCAGATATTGTCCTTATATCATTTTTTCATCCGGTTTATGAAGCACTATCAGAGATCCAGGGTCACGGTCTGCGATCTGCCGTGCAACTTTTGCCGGGACGATTTCATAGAGATCATTAAGTGTAACAATGGCCAATTGACCGTTGCTGAGTTTTTTGGCGATATCTTCGTTAATGTAGAGTTTTTTTATCTTCTTACCAACGGGAAAATAGTAGGGCTCCTCGTATTTATCTAAATTAAGGCGATTCTGTTCGATAAGCTGTTTAACCTGGGCCAACTTCTCCTGTTTTTCTTTCTCCTGGTTGAACTGACGGTTAAGTTCCTGGCTGCGTTGAGCCTGAACCAACTGCTCCTGCCGGACCTGGTTTGCTTCAGGGACAAGTTTCTTCCCTTTATTTTTCTTTCGTTTAACCCGTTTCTCCTGATTGGCCTTGTTCGCCTGTTTTTTATCGGCCAGCCCTGATTTCAGAAGCTGATCTTGTAAAGATAATCCCATTAAGCCCTCTTTTAAATATTCCTGTCCGAGTCATTGTATCATACGAATCTTTTCCAGAGTACCTACATAATACACAACAAGCTACTACTAAAAAACTCAAACTTCATTTAAACTCGGTGTTCATCATTGATACGCCTGGACCAGTAACCTGAAGGAGCATGCTTTAGCGGTTCTGGTTTGCCAATACCCTCAAATGGATTATGCGTGGTTTCTTTAATGAGGGTATCTGGTCAAGCCTTCAAATCCGGAAGCCATATTTTATATATTTCTTTGACATAAAGCAGGCATCGATGTTAAATTTTCGTTAAAACCTGCTGTTGAGGCTGCATGAAAAAAGGATCCGACGTCAGCCATGGGAAACATGATCTATATGCCGATCCAGCTACCGGGAAAGTCTCCCAGGTTCCGCGCCATCCAGAAATAAAAAACATGACATAAGGAGGTCCAATGAAATCTTTTTTATTATTTTCTTTCTCACTTTTTGTTCTGCTGTCCGGCTGTACCGTTGTAACAGTGGCCCCTGTAGACAGCACTTTGGATATAACGCATGTATGTATTAAGGATTGCTCAGATAAGTGTTTCGATGGACGCATGCTGTATCTTATTCAGGATGGCTTTCAGCGTCATGGTATTACCACAGAAGTATATAATAGTGAATTGCCACCTGAATGTGAATACACATTGACTTATTATTGCCAAAGAGCCAGGGACACGGCGAGCTACTTACGTCATGCTGAAATTCGACTTTACCACGGCAAATCCCAAATTGGGAACGCAGAGTATCATTTAAGGGGAGGCGGCGGCTTTGCATTAAATGAATGGGCAGATACAAAGTCGAACATTGATCCTGTTATTGATGAGTTGCTCAGCGGTTTTCAACCAAGTGATTAAACGGCAAGAAAACATGAATAAAATTCAAAACATTATAAAAGAAATCAAAAAACTCGAAGAAGAACTGTTGTCAGAAATCCAGAAGAAAGAAAAAGAGTTTTATTATAAAATTAAAGGGAAAAGGATTTTTTTTTCCGAAGAAAAAAAAAGGTATCATAAAACACTTGCTATCAAAATTAGCACCTACATCCTGCACGCACCATTTTTGAATATACTTACAACGCCAATTATCTGGTTTTGCATGGTCCCTGCACTATTTATGGATATAGTTGTATCCATATATCAATTCATTTGTTTCAAGGTTTATGACATTCCTGAAGTAAACAGAAACAAGTATATTTTTTTTGATCGGCAAAGCCTTAGCTACTTGAATTTAATTGAAAAGATAAATTGTTTTTATTGTGGTTACTTCAATGGGTTGATTGCATATGTCCAGGAAATAGCAGCAAGAACTGAACAATATTGGTGTCCCATAAAGTATGCCAGAAAACTTAGCACCTTCCACAGTCGTTATTATAAATTTATAGAATATGGCGACTCCGAAGAATACCATAAGAAGCTTGAAAAAATTCGAAAAGATTTTAGTGATTTAAAAGATTGAGACTTTTGTAGATTTATGGGAATTTATTCATCATAAATTTAAATGTTTATTTGGCTTTTAGTTTTTTGGAGGCGGGTTGTATGCTGGAAAATGCAATGCAGAAGATATTCAAGACCACCTCGCGGCGAATTGCACTGCCGGCTCTTTTGACGATCGTTCTTTATGTCATCGCCATGTTTTTTATTTTTCTTCCTCATATTGAACAAAGCATTTTCAGCAGAAAGAAGGAAATGATCAAGGAGTTGACCGAAACGGTCTGGAGCCTGCTTGAAAGCTACCATGAACGGGAGCTGTCCGGCGAACTGACCCTGCCCGAAGCGCAGCACCGGGCAATCCTCCGGATCGGTAAGCTCCGGTACGGTCCTGAAAAAAAAGATTATTTCTGGATTACCGACATGACGCCACGGATGATTATGCATCCGTATCTCTCGAATATTGTGAACAAGGACATCAAGGATATTCGGGATTCACGTATCAAAAGCGTTTATTTAAAATTTAACGCGGTGGTTGTGGAAAAAGGCGCCGGGTATGTTGATTATCTGTGGCAATGGAAAGACGATCCTAACAGACTGTCTCCCAAACTCTCCTACGTCAAAGGCTTTCAACCATGGCACTGGATTGTAGGTACCGGTATGTATCTCGATGACATTTATGCGGAAATCAACGCCATACGCAATAAGTTTATCGCCATTTCCACCATTATCCTGGGCATCGTCCTGATGCTGTCCCTCTATTCCATTCGCCAAACCATGAAGGCCGACAATGAACGAAAGAAACTGAACGAATCGCTGAAAAAAAACAAAGAGCGCTTTCGGAACCTTCTGGAAAATACCAGTGACTGGATATGGGAAAGCGATGAAAAGGGGCGGTATATCTATTCAAGCCCCAGGGTGGAGGCCTTGCTGGGTTTCTCCGCGGAAGAAACAATGCACAAAACCATCATGGATTTCGTGCCCATAAATTTAAAAAATCTGTATCAGGAAACCTTTAAAAATCTGCTTGCCGGCCAAGAGTCATTTAAAGGGTTTGAGACGACATGCCAGAAAAAAAACGGCAAGCATGTGGTTGTCGAAAATAATGCGGTGCCGGTTTTTTCAGAAAACGGCGGGCTTTTGGGATACAGAGGGGTGACGCGGGACATCACGGACCGGAAAATGGCCATGGAAGCGCTGAAAAAGAGTCGAGACGTCCTGCATGCAAACCTTGAGGAGACCGTGAAATCATTGGCCCTTGCTGAGGAAAAACGTGATCCCTACACTGCTGGCCATCAGACACGGGTTGACCGATTGGCCTGTGCCATTGCACGAGAACTCGGGCTTTCAGATCATCAGATTGAAGGACTGCACTTTGCCGCACTTCTGCATGATATCGGCAAAATTGCCCTGCCGTCCGAATTTCTGTCCAAACCGACCATTTTGTCCCACCAGGAGCATGAAATCATCAAATGCCATTCCCAGGCCGGGTACGATATTTTGAAAAACATTCATTTCCCATGGCCGGTTGCGGAAATCGTATACCAGCACCATGAATATCTTGACGGTTCGGGCTATCCCAGGAATCTGACCGATAAGGAAATTCTTCTTGAAACGAAAATACTGACGGTTGCCGATGTGGTGGAGGCCATATCATCCCATCGCCCATACAGGCCGTCTCTCGGTATGGAAGCCGCACTGGAGGAGATACAGAACGGCCGGGGAATTCGATATGATCCCCTTTGCGTGGACGCCTGCCTGAAGGTCATCAAAGATGAAACGATGGAATTATAAGGAGCAACTGTAATGTTTGAATCTGCCGAGTTGGGACATAAGATACCTAAATCCGACTACAAGAAAGAAGAGCCTGCCCTGCGTGAGGAACTTCTCAATGTGCAGTTGGAATTGAACGAATCCTCCTCTTTTCAAGTGATTATCCTGGTCGGAGGATTGGACGGTGCAGGGCGCGGGGCCACAGTGAATCTGTTGAACGAATGGATGGATCCCCGCTTTATTCAAACTCACGGCATGGGCGAACCCACGGACGAGGAACTGGATCGACCTATGATGTGGAGGTTCTGGAGAGCCTTGCCGCCAAAAGGTAAAATTGGTGTTTTCCTGGGATCGTGGTATACGTGGCCGATGCTGAACAGGGCCTATGGCAAAACAAAGGATGCGGATCTGGAACAGAGCATGGACCGGGCAGTAAAATTAGAAAAAATGTTGGTAGATGAGGGAGCCCTGGTCATTAAATTCTGGTTTCATCTTTCCAAGGAAGAACAGAAAAAACGACTGCAATCGCTTGAGAAAGACCCATTGACCCGTTGGAAGGTGTCCAAGCGTGACTGGGAGCATTTCAAAATGTACCACAAGTTTCGTGAAGTTCACGAAAAGGTCATTCGTCAGACCTCAACTGCTGAAGCGCCCTGGCTGATCATTGAAGGAGTGGATGCCTGCTACCGGAACTTAACCGTCGGCAAGCTGATCCTCAATGCGATTCAGGAACGATTGAGCAGTGCTACTCAGCCTTCTCCGGGAATCCTCGCGCCTCCTCTTATGCCGTCTATTGATAATGTCAACGTACTGAAGACGTTAGATATGACGCAATCCCTGACAAAGGAGGAGTACGAGAAAAAGTTGAAAAAATACCAGAGAAAACTGAACCTGCTGATCAGGGATCCAAAGTTTAAATACACCTCAGTCATAGCCGTGTTCGAGGGGAATGACGCCGCAGGCAAGGGCGGGGCCATACGTCGTATCACAGGGGCGCTTGATGCTCGCTGGTATCAGGTTATCCCCATTGCCGCCCCCACAGAGGAGGAAAGAGTCCAGCCGTATCTCTGGCGATTCTGGCGGCATCTGCCCCGTAAAGGCCGCGTAACTATATTTGACCGATCCTGGTATGGTCGGGTACTGGTGGAACGGGTGGAGCAATTCTGTTCGGAGGCCGACTGGATGAGGGCCTACAGTGAAATAAACGAGTTTGAGTTACAGATCGCCCGCCATCGCATGGTGGTGGTCAAGTTCTGGTTGACGATCACTAAAGAAGAGCAGTTGGAAAGATTTCATGCCAGAGAGCAAACCGGCTTCAAGCGGTTCAAAATCACGGAAGAAGACTGGCGTAATCGGAAGAAATGGGAACAGTACGAACTGGCGGTTGCAGATATGGTGGATAGGACCAGCACACATTATGCCCCATGGACCATTATAGAGGCGAATAGTAAATATTTTGCCCGTATCAAAGTACTCAAGACATTGTGTACAACAATCGAGGCCAAGCTCAAAGACCTGTACGAGGAAGGCGTCGATTATCTGGAAAAACCAAAGAAAAGAAAGTGAGTACAAAGCGAAGACAAAGGGAAAGTTGGTGAAGGGCGGATTTGAAGGTTCGCAGATAAATTTTATTTTTACCCCCATTGAAAGATGAAAAAAGTTAATTTCCTTCAATTTATAAAATTTGCGGTCCTTAAACTGCAAGCAGGTTCCATGCGGTTGCCATATGTGAAAATCAAAAGTTAGTTGACAATACAGGCAAATAGTTATAGTATGCAGAGTTTTTTTAAGTACCCGATATATGATGTCAGATTGTAAGGAGATAAACCCATGTATGCAGTAATCAGAACCGGGGGCAAACAATACAAGGTCCATGAAGATCAGGTTTTAAAAGTTGAAAAACTTGAAGGCAGTGAAGGATCGGAAATTGAATTTAACGATGTCCTTTTATACTCCGATGGTGAGACCGTAACCTTAGGCGCGCCCCAGATCGAGAATGCAAGCGTCAAAGCTTTTATCGTGGAACAGGGCCGGAGCAAAAAACAGCTTGTATTCAAATACAAACGGCGCAAAGGCTACCGGAAAATGAGAGGCCACAGGCAGCACTACACTGAAATCAGAATTGATTCTATTTCAGCTTAATTGTTTGTCCTTAAGGCATATTAAATTTGTAACGTGTTAATGAAAGAGAGAGAAACATGTCACATAAAAAAGCAGCAGGCAGTTCAAAAAACGGTCGTGATTCAAACGCCCAGCGGCGGGGTGTGAAAAAATTCGGCGGAGAACAAGTCACCGCAGGCAATATCATTATCAGACAGTGCGGCACCAAAATCCATCCCGGCAACAATGTCGGTATGGGCAAAGACTATACCATTTTTGCCAAGATTGACGGTGTCGTGACCTTTGAAAGAAAAGGTCGTGACAGAAAAAAAGTCAGTGTTTATGAAGCGTGAAATTTGTTGATGAGGCCATTGTTACGATCAGGTCCGGAAGCGGCGGTGCAGGATGCGTCAGTTTCCGGCGTGAACGTTTCATTGAAAAAGGCGGGCCCGACGGCGGAGACGGCGGCGATGGGGGAGATGTTATCCTCCGGGTGGATCCTTCAAAAAGGACTCTTTATGAATATCGCCGCCAGAAACACTTCAGCGCAAAGAACGGGTCGCCTGGCCTCGGACGGCAGAAGCACGGCAAAAACGGCAGCCACTGCTATCTGTCGCTTCCACCCGGCACCATTGTCTTTGATGCCGAAACTTCAGAGGCCCTTGCAGACCTCACCGATCCCGACAAAGAAATAGTTGTAGCCCCGGGCGGCATGGGAGGACGTGGCAATAAACGGTTTGCCACATCCACCAACAGAGTGCCAAGATTTGCTCAACCCGGAATCCCGGGCGTTGAGATGAAGCTTCGCCTGGAGCTCAAACTCATGGCAGATGTCGGGCTTGTGGGCCTGCCCAACGCAGGCAAGTCCACCCTGATTTCGGCCATGTCCGCAGCCCGCCCCAAGATTGCCGACTATCCCTTTACCACATTGACCCCCACCATCGGCATGGTGGAGCCGCCCTTTGGCGAGCCCTTTGCCGTGGCCGACATTCCCGGCCTGATTGAGGGAGCCCATGAAGGGGTAGGACTTGGGATAAAATTTCTCAAACACATTGAGCGTACCGGCATTCTGGTGCATCTTATTGATTCCGGCGGCATTGACCCGGAAAATCCATTGGCACAATTTCAGCTCATAAACAATGAACTTTCAATGTACAGCGATACTCTGGCAAACAAAACCCAGGTTGTGGTGCTCAATAAAATTGATCTTACGGGCACGGGAAACCGGGTTGATGCCTTTAAAAACGCTTTGCCTGAACAGACTGTTTTTACCATTTCCGCAGCCACGGGCAAAGGCGTTAAACCCCTGATCAAACACCTGGCTCAACTGCTTCAAGCAACAGCGCCTGAAGACAAGGGATAGTGCCGGGCAACGGACACAGCCAAGATGGATGCAGGACTTTTCGGCGGTACATTCAATCCGATTCACAACGGCCACGTAGGTGTCATCCAATACGTTAAAGCACATTGCGCCCTTGACACAATCATCCTTTACCCGTCAGCTCTGCCCCCCCACAAATCGAATGTCAACCTTGCTTCAGCACAGGATCGGCTGAGCATGGTAAAAGGCGCAGTAAAACATTTAAACGGATTTCAGGTATCTGACATTGAACTGCAGCGACAAGGTCCGTCATTTACCATTGATACCATATCCCAGTTCAAATCCGTATTTGGCAACGACACCCGTTTTCATCTGCTTTTAGGCTCTGATGCTTTTTTTGACACGCCCTCCTGGAAACAGGCCCGTCAGATTTTTGGGGCAGTGCCCATGATCGTAATGCAGCGGGGAGAAAGAACCGGCATGGCATCTTATGCATCCTTTATTGACGAACACATTGCAAAAGGCTACAAGCTTAAGAACGATAACATTTTTGTCCATGACGGGCTTTTTCCCATCCGTATCTGCAATGTTCCAAGAATTGATATTTCATCGACACAGATTCGGAATCGGATTAAATCCGGTAAATCTATTTCAGGACTTGTACCTGAATATGTTGAGACTTTTATCAGAACAAAGGATTTATATAAATGATCGCCCTCCAAGAGGAATATATTCCCTATCTTGCCCCTATATTTGACCGAAAACCCAGAAGCGTGGTTGCACTGATGGTCAGTGAATTAACCTCTTACACAGACATGGTCGTCATTGTGGAGGCCGGATCAAGCCGGCAGGTAACCTCCCTGTCCGAACATATTATAAAATCCCTTAAGGACGCAAAGATAAAGGCCCTGGGCACAGAAGGGCTCAAGGAAGGCCAGTGGGCGCTTCTGGATTTCGGGCATCTGATCATCCATGTTTTTGAATCCGAAGCCAGGGCGTTTTACGATCTTGAAGGACTGTGGAGTGATGCCAAACGGGTTGATCTCTCGGGATTTGGTACGCAAACAGCAACAACAGATGTGGAGGATGACGATGGGTTCTGAAAAACAGCCGGTCAATATCTTGATGATACTTGACGGATGGGGCATCAACGAATCGGAAAAAGGCAATGCCGTGGCCGCAGCCAACACACCGTTTCTGGACACGCTTATGGCTGACTGTCCAAGCACAACCCTTAAAGCCTGTGGCGAGGCCGTGGGCCTTCCCGACGGTACCATGGGCAACTCCGAAGTGGGACACATGAACATCGGGGCCGGCAGGATTGTGGCCCAGGATTTTGTCCGGATCAACACGGCCATCCGGGACAACAGCTTTTTTTTCAATCCGGCGCTTGTTTCAGTCATGGACAAGGTCAAGCAGACAGATAAAAGCCTCCATCTTTTAGGGCTGCTTTCCGACGGCGGGGTCCATTCCCACATCAATCACCTGTTTGCATTAATAAAGATGGCAAAGGATCAGGGCATTACCAAGGTTTATATCCATCCCATCATGGACGGCCGGGACACCTCTCCCACATCAGGCATTGGTTTTCTTAAGCAGCTTTGCGATAAGATCCAGGATATTGGCACAGGAAAGGTGGCCACCATGACCGGACGCTTCTGGGCCATGGACAGGGACACCCGCTGGGAACGGGTACAAAAAGCCTATGAACTTTATACCCAGGGTAGCGGCGTTGATGCTTCAACGCAATCTCCTGCCCAGGCCGTACAGGCCGCCTATGACCGGGAAGAAACAGATGAATTTATCAAGCCGGTATGTTTTTGCCCGGACAATGAGGGAAAAATTGAAGAAGGCGATGGCGTCATATTTTTCAATTTCCGGGCCGATCGGGCCAAAGAGATCACCCGGGCATTCACGGAAAAAGCATTTGACGGTTTTGAGCGTATCACCTGTCCAAGCCTTTGCGATTTTGTGTGCATGACCCAGTATGACGAACACTTTGATCTGCCCGCAGCCTTTGGTCCCCAGCACCTGGACAATATTTTAGGACAGATTTTAAGCGAAAATAAAATCCCCCAGCTTCGCATTGCAGAGACTGAAAAATACGCCCATGTCACCTATTTTTTTAACGGCGGTGACGAGGCCATCTTTGAGGGAGAAGAACGCGTACTTATCCCCTCTCCCCGGGATGTGGACACCTATGACCAGAAACCTGAAATGAGTGCAGCCCAAGTGGCGGATAAAGCCTGTGAGCAGATCCGGTCAGGTAAATTTCAGTTTGTGGTGCTTAACTTTGCCAACATGGACATGGTGGGACATACCGGCATATTTGATGCTGCGGTAAAGGCATGTGAAACCGTGGACAGCTGTGTAAAAACCGTCGTTGAAGCCATCTGGGAAACAGGCGGCACCGCTTTTATCACGGCAGACCACGGCAACTCCGAACAGATGCTGGCCCAGGACGGCTCCCCCCATACGGCCCATACCTTAAATCCGGTAAGGTTTATTGTTGCAGCCCAACCTGCCCCTGCCATCACGCTTTCGGACGGCAAACTTGGAGATATTGCCCCGACCATACTCAAAGCTCTCGGAATTGCCCAGCCCCCGGAAATGACGGGCCAGTGCCTGATCCAGAAAAAATAAAACAAATATTAAAACTGATAATTTCGCAATTGAATGGTTTATAAATTATGACACTTGATCAAATCACCGACTATATTACCGGCAAAGAGATAGACAATGTGGGCGCTGAAGCCAGCCGCCAAATTTTTGAAAAGTTCCTGGTGGAGACCAAAGGATACGCAAAAGCAGATATCCTTGTGGACGTCCCTTTAACCGTTCAGTTCAAGGGCGAAGACTATCCGTCCGTGATTGATCTGATTGTAAGCGTGGAAGACCGCCCCTTTATGGCCATTACCTGTGTGGCCGGCTCCATCGGATCCTATGAAAGGGAAATCCTGGCCGGTGCCAGACTGGTCTATAACCACATTATTCCCTTTGCCGTATCCACGGATGCCAGGGATGCCATTATCAAGGACGCCTGCACAGGAGAAACCATCGGCCAGGGACTTGACGCCATCCCGGATCATTCCCAGGCCAGAGAGCTGCTGAAAAAAATTGAGACCTCGCTGCTTGATCCGGATAAAAGAAGCGGTGAAATGATCATCTATCGCTCCTTTAACCTGGAAAAGGTTAATAAATGAAAAGAAAAACAAGCTTGGTTACTTAAAGTAACCAGGCTTGTTGTATTCATGATCGTTTTTCTATCGGCAGTCAGGATACATAATAGCAGCCTGGGCCGCAGCCAACCGGGCAATGGGTACCCGGTAGGGTGAACACGATACATAGTTCAGTCCTGTTTTATGGCAGAATATGACGGATTCGGGATCCCCGCCGTGTTCTCCGCAGATGCCCAGCTTGATTTCAGGACGGGTCCTGCGCCCACGCTCCACCGCCGTTGTAACCAGGCCTCCCACAGCTTCCTGGTCCAGGGTCTCAAAGGGGTCTGAACTGAGGATGGCATTGTCAATGTAGTCGTTCATGAAAGAACCGATATCGTCCCTTGAAAAACCAAAGGCCATCTGGGTTAAATCATTGGTACCAAAGGAGAAAAATTGGGCATATTCTGCCATCTTATCTGCAATCAATGCAGCCCTCGGGATTTCGATCATGGTGCCGTACAGATAGGGGAGGGCGTCTATTCCGTAGGTTTCAAGCGCTTGATCATGGCACTGGGTAACGATCTTCTGGACAAAGGCCAGCTCTTTTTCATTGCAGGTCACGGGTACCATAATTTCAGGCATGGGGTTTTTACCCGCTTTGATCAGTTCTGCAGAAGCCTCAAATATGGCTTTCACCTGCATGTGTGAGATTTCAGGATAGGTGATGCCAAGTCTTACCCCCCGGTGCCCGATCATGGGATTGGATTCTAAAAGCTGCTCGCTGCGTTTGAACACCTCTTCTATGTCAATATGCAGGGCATCGGCGATTTCCTGCTGATTTTCCCGTGACTGGGGCACAAATTCATGCAGGGGCGGATCCAGCAGGCGGAGGGTCACAGGCAAATTGTCCATGACCTCAAGGGTGGCCTTGATTTCCTCCTTGACAAAGGGGAACAGCTCTTCAAGGGCAGCTTCCCTCTCTTCATGGGTTTTGCTTAAAATCATTTTGCGCAAAAGGAAAAGAGCCTTATCCGAATCCGCACCGTAGAACATGTGCTCTGTCCTGAAAAGCCCGATACCCTGGGCGCCGAAATCAAGGGCTGTCATGGCATCTGCCGGGGTGTCCGCATTGGTGCGCACCTGCATGGCCCGATATTTATCCGCAATGCTCATGAATGCTTTGAATCTGACATTCTCCGATGCGTCTTTCATCTTGAGTTGGCCTTGGAATACCATACCTTTGGTACCGTTAAGGGTGAAGGTATCCCCTTCTTTATACACCCGGTTTCCCACACAAAGTTCTTTGGTTTCAAAATTGATTTTAAGGGCACCGGCTCCAACAATACAGCATTTTCCCCATCCCCTGGCCACTAGCGCCGCATGGGATGTCATGCCGCCCCTTGCCGTGAGAATGGCTGCTGCAGCCCGCATGCCTTCAATGTCTTCGGGATTGGTCTCTTCACGGACCAGAATGACCTTTTTATCTGACTTGGCCCATTGAACCGCATCCTCAGCCGTGAACACAATCTGGCCCCATGCACCGCCAGGCCCTGCCGGCAGGCCTTCAGCAACTTTTACGGCTGTTTTTTCCGCATCCGGGTCCACAACGGGGTGAAGCATGTCATCCAGAATTTTAGGATCAAGGCGGCATACCATGGTTTTTTCATCAATGGTGCCTTCCTCCAGCATGTCCATGGCCATGTTCAGGGCAGCTGTCGCGGTGCGTTTACCCACACGGCACTGGAGCATGTAAAGCCTGCCTTCCTGGATGGTGAATTCAATGTCCTGCATATCCTTGTAATGGGCTTCCAAAAGATTTCTGATATCAAACAACTGCTTGTAAAGCTGGGGCATGGATTCTTCCAGGGAGGGCAGGTGTTCATTCTGGGCGTTTTTGGTGTCGTTGTTCAAAGGATTGGGGGTTCTGATGCCTGCCACCACATCCTCGCCCTGGGCATTGACCAGCCATTCCCCGTAGAATTTATTTTCCCCTGTGGCCGGGTCCCTGGTAAAGGCAACGCCTGTGGCGGAGGTGTCGCCCATATTACCGAAAACCATGGTCTGGACATTGACGGCCGTGCCCCAGTTGTCCGGGATATGTTCAATGCGGCGGTAGGATACTGCCCGCTTGCCGTTCCAGCTTTTGAATACGGCACCGATGGATCCCATGAGCTGATCTTTGGGATCATCGGGAAAATCGGTACCCAGGTCCTCCCGGATTTTTTTCTTAAACCGTTCGCAAAGGGCCTTTAAATCTTCGGTTGAAATATCCGTGTCATTGTCATAACTCTTGTCGTTTTTCAGGTTATTCATCATCATTTCAAGATTCAGACGGATACCCATACCGTCCCTGGGACTGATCTGTTCTGCTTTTTCCATAACCACATCTGAGTACATCATAATCAGCCGGCGGTAGGCATCATAGACAAACCATTCATTCTTGGTTTTTTTGATCAGTCCCGGGATCGTGGCTGTGCACAGGCCGACATTCAATATCGTCTCCATCATTCCGGGCATTGAGCTTCTTGCGCCGGATCGGCAGGATACCAGCAATGGATTTTCCGGATCACCAAATACCATGCCTGTCTGGGATTCAATATTGGCCATGGCTTTGAGAATTTTTTCTTCAAGGGTATCAGGGAAACGTCCGTTCAGATCAAAATAGTGATTGCAGCATTCCGTTGATATAGTAAACCCCGGCGGAACAGGCAGTTTCAACTTTGCCATTTCTGCAAGGTTGGCGCCTTTCCCGCCCAAAAGGTTTTTTTGACTTGCATCCCCATCTGTTTTATCAGGGCCGAACTCATAGATGTATTTGGTCATTTTAAATCACCGTTTATGGTTAAAGACATGTTGATATTTAGTTTGCCCGGGCCGTGGAACCAGCCGGAATTTGATTTTCTAATAAAGCCTGCCAAATGTTAACGTTTACTATTAAAACTTTGGAAAATCAAGTTAACATTAAAATCTAATGTTTATAAATCATCGCGTCAATGATAACATTGCCATTTTCAAAATGGTGTGCGTTGGCACGTTATCGTCGCTTGACAGGCGCAAACAGGAGGAATAAATGCTGAATATAGAATCCATAACCAAAGGATTCGCAGATCATGTGCTGCTTGACAATACCGGAATGCAGATCAATCCCGGGGAACGGGTGGGCCTGGTGGGAAGGAACGGCCATGGTAAAACCACGCTTTTAAATATAATCGCAGGCATAGATCACCCCGATGAAGGGCGCATTATTATACCCAGCGGATATCGGATCGGTGTACTTTCCCAGCATATAAAATTCAGCAGACCCACTGTTCTTGAAGAGGCTATGCTTGGCCTGCCTGATCATGAGCGGGATCATTTCTGGAAAGCTGAAAAAATCCTGTCAGGCCTTGGGTTTTCAGAACAGGACATGCAAAAGGATCCCATGCAGTTTTCCGGTGGCTACCAGATGCGTTTAAACCTTGCCAAGGTACTGGTGTCCGAACCTGATCTGTTAATCCTTGACGAGCCCACCAACTATCTGGATATTACATCCATCCGCTGGATTACAGGGTTTCTTATCTCCTGGCCAAGGGAGATGCTTCTGGTTACCCATGACCGGGGATTCATGGATAATGTGGTCACCCATGTTGTGGGTATTCACCGCCGCAAGATGAAAAAAATACAGGGCGACACATCCAAATATTATCTTCAGGTGGCCCAGGACGAAGAGATCTATGAAAAAACCCGGGTAAATGAGGAGAAGCGCAAAAAAGAGATTGAACTGTTCATCTCCCGGTTCCGGGCCAAGGCAAGACTGGCCAACATGGTGCAGTCCAGGATCAAGACCTTGGCCAAGCTTGAAACAAAGGATAAACTGGCAGAACTTAAAAATCTGGATTTTTGCTTTAACTACCTGCCTTTTGCCGGCAAACAGGTGCTGACAGCCGAGAATTTGAGTTTTGGGTACGAAAAAGACACCCCTTTGATTAAAAAGTTTTCCTTGACCGTATACCCGGGTGACCGTGTGGCCGTGATCGGCAAAAACGGCAAAGGGAAAACCACGTTGCTCAAATTGATCAGTCAGAATATGGAGCCGGATGCAGGATGGGTGAAACCCAATCCAGGTGTAGAGACCGGATATTTTGAGCAGACCAATATCCAGACCTTAAATCCGCAATTCACTGTGGAAGAAGAGATCTTGCATGCCTATCCTGAAACAGACCGCCAGACCGCCAGAAACATCTGCGGTGCCATGATGTTCGAACAGGATGCGGCTTTAAAAAAAATCAGTGTGCTGTCCGGTGGAGAAAAAGCCCGGGTCATGCTTGGTAAACTTTTGATCCGGCCTTTAAATTTTCTGCTTTTGGATGAGCCGTCAAACCATCTTGACATTGAATCAAGCGACGCCTTTGTGGAGGCCTTAAATGCCTTTGAAGGCGCTGTGGTGCTTGTTACCCATAACGAGATGTTTCTGCATGCCTTGGCAAATCGCCTGGTGATATTTACTTCCGGCGGCATTGACATATTTGAAGGTTCTTATCAGGAGTTTCTTGAAAAACAGGGATGGGAGGATGAAGAACTGATCCCTGTAAAGCGTAAAAAAAACGCACAACTTCCCAAAAAAGAACTGCGCAAGAAAAAATCGCAGGCTTTGGCCGAAAAATCAAAGCAACTGACGCCGATTAATAAAAAGATAAATAAAATTGAAAATGAGATAGAGGCAAAGGAGACCAAGATGGCCCGGGTGAACAAAGCACTGCTTGAAGCGTCCCAGGACCAGGACGGATTAAAAATTGCCACTTTATCCAAAGAATATGCTAAACTGGAATCCGATATTGAGACCCTGTTTGATGCCCTTGCGGAAATAACCGAAAGAGCAGACAAGATAAAAAAGAAATTTGACCGGGAATTATCCGGCCTTGAAGGTGTGGATTAAGATGGACAAACAAAGGCTTACATTTTATTATGGCATTATTTTGATCGCCGTGGGCATCGCCATTTTTATAAGGGTTCCCCAGGTGATAGCCCAGGTTGAGACCCTTGAGTTTTTTAAAAATAAGATCGGAATTGTAAAGTTCTGTTCGTATTTCATAGGTTTTCTTATAGTC
>QKDP01000282.1 GCA_003252055.1 Desulfobacter postgatei
CCACCAGGTTGTCCATCTCAATGTTGATGGCATCCTGGATGGCGCGGATTTTGGGAATAGTGGTGGCCGCCCGCTTGGTAAAGGAGATCTGCAGATTGACCAGCCGGTGGTTGAATGATTCCAAACTGTTGCCAAAATCCTGGATCTGGGATGCCAGAAGTGTGTTGGCAGGTTGATTCTCGGCCTGTTGTTTCAGCGTGATGAATTCCTCTGATCCCCGTTTCAGGGCAAGCTGTCCGCCCACGATTATGGGCATCACGATGGCGATCTGGTCAACGGTACGGTCCAGCAGCAACTGGTATTTGGTGTTGTCCTCGATCAAGGTGTTGCGTTCGCCTTCGGCCTGCATCTGCATTTTGTCGAACTGGGTGCGCACATCTTTCTGGCGGTCCACCAGGAACTGGATCATTTTGATCAGTTCTTTGGCCTTGCTGGTGAACATGCCGAAAATTCCACCGGCTTCTTTGCCTTCCAAAATATCCTGGAATTTCTGCAGCTTTAAATCATCAATGTTACGGTTCAGGGCAATGAGCAGTTGGCCTGCCAGATCCGAATCCTTGGCCTTGATGCCGTCCAGCAGTTTATCCAGAAAGTCGGACATGGCTTTTTCTTCGTTATATCCGTAAAATCTGACACTGTTGCGGTCAACAAAATCAACCGTTTTGGCGTATTCATGGGACATTGCCTGCTGGGGCTGATCCAGCTGTTCATAGGTCAGGATACCTGGCTGGGGCGCCAGCATGGACAGTTTAACTTCCGCTGGCAGAGTTACCGTTGCCTGGGGCGGGATGCCGGTCACTGCCTGTGCCTGAGGGGCCGTTGTTGTCTGGGCCGTTTTCCGGGCGTTGATCTCATCCAACAGGTTGAATTGGTTGTCTGACATGGGCGGTTCCCCTTAAATATAAAAATTTTATGGTTTGATTGTATTTAAAATAAGGTCCATGGTTTCTGCCGACGGCATCTGAATGACGGAAGTGATCACCTCGGGCAGGCCGGATACTTTGTGTTTGCTCGGATCGTTTCTAACCCCTTTAACAGAGGATCTGAATCCGTGTTTTTCCCAGGCAATCTGCTGGATTTCAGGATCTTTAAGTGCGTCCATAAGCCGTTGGCCTTTTTCATTGACTGCAATCAACGGGTGGGAAGACCAGACTGTGGGCTGGGGATAAAGGGTTCTGATATTCTTTTTTAAGAAATCAATGCTGTAGTCATCACTGTTCTGGATGGCATATTCAATGAGCTGATTCTCATACCCCACCAGCAAGGGATAGGTGTAGGGGTTGGAGATAAACAGATCAAAAATATCACCTGAAGATTTCTGCTGGAACCCCATGCGGTTGTAATATGTTTTGATTTTCGGCAGGATATCCCCAATGGTAGCGGGACTGACCACGTCTCCATAAAGCACATTGGCTAAAAGTCCGAAAAAAATATTCCCGGAGTTGCTTTCGGCAGGGTCCGTGGACAAAATTTTAATACTGCCCGGAATCATGGGAAGATCAATATCCTTCCACTTGACAGCGTTGACGGCTAAGTCCACAAGTTTTGGAAAATCAACGATGTAATGCACATGTTCCTGGATGTTGACCACCCCTATTTTAATCAGGGCATCGGCCACCTTTGCCGGGCAGTAAAGCACAATAGGTGAGTTGAAGATAATGTCCGCACCCTTTGATGTACCGCCTGTTTCTTTGAACCACTCCACACACACAAAGTTGGAGGGCCAGAAGAAATCAGTGTCAGGGGTACGATATACCGGATCTTTAACCATTTCCACACTGCCTTTTTTATGGGCGTTTATGGTGATGCGGTATTTTTTATCCAGAATTTTTTTGACCGCTTCATTGGCCAGAAATCCCATTTTTTCCCCGCCCACATATCCTTTTACCGTAATGGCGTCAGGCTGTTTGACCTCCTTGAGCATGTCGCCGCTGCCTAAAAACCGGAAAACGCCAATGGCGGCAATAGCCAATAGAGCCAGCACAATACCCAGCATGCTTTTTTTGTTCATTCGTTTCTATATCTCCTAATCGGATTTTGTTTAGTTTCTGCTCAGAAATTGGACAAAAAGGCTATTTGGGGGTGGGAACTATATATCTAAATTGTATATCGTTTCCATACTCTGCCCCTCCACCTGAAGCTGGGTAAAATCGTTATTTCTAAAAGCTTCCAGGTGCCGGGAAAAGCTTTCCCGGATGGTGGTGACTTTATTTTCCATGTCCGCAAGCTTAGCCTGTTCATTATCCGTAAGCCGTTCTGCTAAAGCCAGTCCTGCATAGGCGATCAGAAAGTTATGAGCCCGGGGCAGATGATCATAGATCAGGCGCCTGGCATTATTTGTAGTCAAATCCTTGGGGTCTTTTTCGAAATTGATGAACAGGGCGGATACGGTTCCTGCAATATCCCTGACCTTTACTGCCGTCTCCGGGTGTGTACGATCCAGTTCCTTTGCCAGTTTCTCGATCATGTTTGTCCAGTTCCGGCCAAGGGCCAGTGTATCCTTAAGTTCCTGCCGGGTAAGGCCCGGCACCACTTCGATTTCTGAATCCTCTTTTTTATCCCTCAGGATCAGCTGATTGACAATCCCGCCGAAAAACAGCGCAATTATCACATCCACCCACCATTTAAATTCAAGAATAGTATCTGCTGCAAAATAAGCCCCCATAGTTACCAGCGCACTGATGATCATGTTGACTTTCCAGTTTACCTGCATGAAACTTTATCTCCTAATTATAGCCCTTCATATTCCTGAACGTATCGGCCACATTGTGCTGCCCTGAAAAGTAACGGCCCCCGAAAGAAGCGGCCAGTTCCTTGAGCTGTCGCTCATCTGCCTCAGTACCGAAACTTAAAGTGAAAATGGGGATGTCTTCCAGTCCCAGGCGTTTCACCGCCTGCCTGACGCTGTTAATGCTTCCGCTGGACTGTCCGTCGGACAGCACGGCAATGGCCGGGAAATGGCCTTTGATATCTTCTTGGTGCTGTTTAATGTATGTCAGGGCCGCCACAACCCCTGCGTACATGTCTGTGCCGGAGCCAAGATGCATCCGAGTGATTTTGTCCATCAGAGTTGACAGAACCGCCGGATCATTGCCCTGGGATGTGATGGGAAGCCCGGGCGTGTCACTGAAGGGGATGACCACATGAATGTCCCTGGGCGTCGGCTGAAGCTTGTATTCCCTTGCCTTTTCCGGGGTGAGCAGGATGGACATGGCCTGCTGCACCGCCTTCTTGCCATTGTTGTTATACATGGATCCGGAATCGTCTATGACCCAGAAGGTCGCGGACGGTTTTCTGACCTCTTCCTGGTATAGATCCAGTATGGCGGAAAGCACCTCTTCCCGGGGGGGCTGGATCGGGGCGATGACGCGCTCAACATCAAAACCGTATTCAGGGTTGAACGCCTTTTTATCGGACAGAGACGGGTCCATGGCCAGAAGCTTGTTACGTCTGCCTTTGGAGATCATCTCTTTCTGAGCATCAGCAGAGAGCAGGTAGTTTTGCAGCGCATTGAATATTTTTTCCTTTTGCCCGTTGCCTTTGTCCACATAACCCAAAGGATGGTCCGCCATCATGGTTGCATCGGACAGGTAAACCACATGCAAAGGCTCCAGACCCTTTTCCAGAAGGCCCGGGTGGTGAACATCCTTGCCGGTGGATTGATCAATTGTGGTCCACCCGATGTTGGCCTCGCTGATCATGGCTTCGTAGTTGATCATACCGTCCAGTTTGTCGGCACTTTCCACCATTTTTGATTTGAGCCATCCGGAACTTCCGGAAGTAACTGCCACCGTGGATTCCATCTCCTTTACCCAGGCTTGAATTTTCGGATCCTTTACAAGATCCATGGTCCAAGTGTCGGGTTTTCCGGCAAAAGCCCACCAGGCAGCCAGATGGAAAAGCGCGCCCGAGTTGGACTGGGTGGAGCTGGTTTTGCCGTACTTAAATTCTGCATTTTTGGCGGCGGTTAGAAATGCTTCCATGGTGGGGCTTTTTTTATCCCAGCCCAGTTTTTTCACCACATTTACCTTCAAGCCTGCCACAATGGGGGAGACCATAATGCTACGCTTGTTTTTTACGGCATGACGGGTGTCGCCGAGGATGAACCAGATGGTGTGGGCGGGCCAGAAGGCATCGGCGGGGCTGCTGGTCCCGTCATTCATCATGCGCATCATGTCAATGGAGCCTTTGTAGTGAATCTGGATGGGATATCCTTTTTTGTCGGCCCATTTTTTAATCATGGGTTCAAGTCCGCTCATTTCCGAGCCCGCATATATGACAAATTTTTCGGATGAATTTAATGGGGTATTGCCGGACTGGGATGTGCCGGTCTGCTGTTTTTGTTCCGGGGCATTATCCGAGCAGCCTGATACAAGGGTTAAAATCAGTGCCAGGACCCAGGCCCAGGTTATTATCTTTATGCAGGGTGATTTCACGTGGTTTCTCCTTTGGCGGTTTATCAAGGCTATATCTTTAAACAATATAATATAACACCAACATGTGGGTTTATTGTTAGAATATAATGAGATCAATGTGAACACCGGCCTGGTGTAGATTCCACCGTATATCCGGTCTTCAGGTAGTCAAATTTGTTAACATAGTGCTATTGTAAGAAATTCATTCTATATTAATCAGTTTGATTTGGCTGTGTAAGAATATTTTCCAATTATGTTGATTTGTCTCATACGTTTCTAATAGTTATCTGCGATATTAATTCTTTACTATAGGTTAGATACTTTTTATAAGCGGGGTAAAGTTGCCATGCCAAAAAAAAATGTACTTTTTGTTTGTGAAATGAATACATGTCGCAGTCAAATGGCTGAAGGTTGGGCTCGTAACCTTCATTTTGATAAAATCAATGCTTTTTCAGCAGGTATCAGTACTGGCCCGCTTGACCCTCTTGCAGTTAAGGTTATGAAAGAGGAAGGTATTGACATCTCCGGCCAGGAGACGCATGCGCTTAAAGACTTCCTTCAAAGGAAGATTGACTGGATCATAACGGTTTGCGATACAGCCGCTCGGCAGTGCCCCACGTTCCCGCCCGAAGTCAATGTTATTTGCCAAAGGTTTGATAATCCACCTGAATTAGCCCGTAATTTAGAAGATGAAGAGGATAAACTGGCTGTTTATAGACGGGTCAGGGATGAAATAAAAACTTTTGTCGAAGGTTTACCGGAAAAATTACTGGGCAAATAATTAATGGTTATGATCATCCTAAGCCCCGACAATTGAGACTAAACTGCAAGCAAGTACATCCAAGTACCCTGCTCGATACGGGTCTATTCATACACGGTATGGCGCCGGGGGTCAAAAGCTTCTCTGATGCCCTCGCCGATAAAGGTGACGGTCATCAGCGTCACCACAAGGGCTGAAACCACAGCAGTGGAAATCCACCAGGCTTCCATGTTCTGCCAGCCCTGGGATAAAAGTTCTCCCCAGGACGGCGTGGGTGCAGGCAGGCCAAACCCCAGGTAGTCCAGGGAGGTTAAGGCCACGATGCCCCCGGAAATGGCAAAGGGTGCATAGGTAACGATCACGGATATGGTGTTGGGAATAATGTGCCTGAAAATGATCCGCATGTGCGAGGCGCCCAGGGATCGGACCGCAAGAATATATTCGCGTTCCTTCTCCCGGTAGGTCATGGTGCGCATGACCCAGGTAATGGAAATCCATCCGAAAAAGGCCATGATCAGAATCAGGATCATGAAGCTTGGCACCACAATGGAGGAGATGATGATAATCACGTACAAAAACGGGATATTGCTCCAGATCTCAATGACCCGCTGGAAAAACAGGTCAAATTTCCCTCCGAAATAGCCCATGGCACAGCCCAGGGATATACCCACAGTATAGTTAATAAACAGCAGTCCCAGGGAAAAAAGAATGGCGGTGCGAAATCCGTATACAAGACGGGCCAGCACATCGCGCCCCACATTGTCCGTGCCCAGGAAATGCCGAAGGGAAAATGAAGGCGGAAACGGCGGGTATTCATTGGGGCGCAGGTCATTTTCATAGGGATTATACGGCACCGGCGGCATAATCACGAAGCCTGTCCCCCCTTCCCTGTCTATTTTTTGCTTCAGTTCCCGGTAATTGGTCTCATAGGAATACCCCAGGCCAAAGGTTTTCCCCGGGATCATATCCTGGTAGGTGGGGAAATAAAACTTTCCCTGGTAACAGACAACAATCGCCCTGGAATTAATGAACACTTCGGCAAAAAAGGAGATGAACATCAGGACCAGGATGATCACAAGGGACCAGAAACCTCTTTTGACACGGCAAAAGCGTTTGAGTTGTTCCTTTGTAACTGGATTCAAAAATGCCATACCGTACTCTTTATTTAAATCTAACCCTTGGGTCTACTATGGCCACACACACATCAGACAAAATATTTCCCACCATAAACAGCAGAGACGAAATAACAAGTATCCCCATCACCACCGGGTAATCCCGGTCCAGGATAGACTCATATCCTAAAAGGCCCATACCATCGATGTTAAACACCTTTTCAATGAGAAATGATCCCATCAGAAGAATGGAAATATTATTGCCGAAACTGGTGGCAATCGGGATCAGGCTGTTGCGAAGGGCATGGCGGAAAATGGCCTGTTTGAAGCTTAAGCCCTTGGCAATGGCCGTGCGCACATAATCGGCGGACAGGTTGTCCATGAGCGTATTTTTCATCAAAAGAGTCATTACGGTAAAGGCGCCGATCACATAAGAGAAAAGCGGCAGCACGGTATGCCATGCCACATCCCTTATTTTTTCCCCAAGCGTCATATCGGTAAAATAGTCGGATGCAAGACCGCCCAGGGGAAACAAATCCATGCGGGATGCAAAAATCACCAGCATGATAACACCGGCCACCCAGCCCGGAATGGCGTAGCCTGTAAAAATAACCCCGGAGGTTATATTATCAAACTCGCTGTTATGGCGCACAGCCTTGGCCACGCCCAGGGGGATACAGACACCGTAGATGAGCACCAAGCTCAATACCCCGAAATAAAGGGATATGGGGATGCGCTCTTTAATCATGTCCCACACCGGGTCCTGGTACCGGGTGGAGCGGCCCAGATCCCCTTTAAGCACCTTGAGAAGCCAGATCCCATAACTTTGGAGGACAGGCTTGTCAAATCCGTAATAGGCTTCAAGTTTTTTGATCTGATCATCGGACAAAGGCTGACCCTGGCCTGCCTGGGCCCTGGAACGGCCGCCCTGCTCGCCCATCTGCATGGCCCTGGTTTCGGCAATGATGCGCTCAATGGGACCGCCGGGCACAAAGCGGGTGATGGTGAACACCATGATGGTGATGCCGATGAAAGTGGGAATCACTAAAAGAAGCCGTCTGATAAAATACGCTGTCACAAATTAGATACCGTATCAAAAACAGATGCCAGGGCCTTGTCCAAAAACTCGGGTTTGGTGCCGCCGGCCTGGGCCATGTCCGGCCGCCCGCCACCACCGCCCCCCACGATACCGGCAGCGATTTTGACAATATTGCCGGCCTTAAAGGTCTTGGTCAGATCTTCAGTGACCATGGAAATAAGCAATGCCTTGCCATTGGATTCGGTACCTAACAGCAGCACGCCCGAGCCCAGTTTGGTCTTGAATTTGTCTGCCAGGTCCCGCAGCTGGGATGGATTCTCAATTTCCACCCGTTTGGACAGCACCTTGACCCCGTTGATCTCCTTGATATTGTCATCAATGTCTTCAACGGATTTGGACGCAATTTTGGCCTTAAGTGCGGCCAGTTCCTTTTCCACAGCCTTTTTCTCGGCCACAAAGGTTTCAAGCCGGTCCACCACATTGTCCTTGGTGCTTTTCAGGACGTTGGCCACCTTTTCCATGACAGACTGATCTGCATGGACGGTTTCAAGGGCAGCAAGCCCTGTCACCGCTTCAATACGGCGCACACCCGAGGCAATTCCCGCCTCGGACAGGATGCGGAACAACCCGATGTCGCCGGTGGCGCGGGTATGGGTGCCGCCGCACAGTTCCTGGGAAAAATCGCCCTGGGAAACCACCCGGACCACATCCCCGTATTTTTCTTCGAACAGAGCTGTGGCACCGGACCGGACCGCTTCTTCCATGTCCATCTCCTTTGTGGTGACCGCATGGTTCTCAATGATATGCGTGTTGACGTCTGTTTCAATGGCAGCAAGCTCTTCGGGCGTGACAGCGCTGAAATGGGTGAAGTCGAACCGCAGCCTGTCCGGCGTCACCAGAGAGCCTGACTGCTTGACATGGTCCCCTAAAACTTTGCGAAGCGCTGCATGCAGGATATGGGTGGCTGAATGATTTGCAGCCGTGGCCCGGCGAAGCCCTGCATCCACCCTAAGGGTAAATGTATCGCCTTTTTTGCAGGTCCCTTTGACGACCTTGCCCTTGTGGATAAAAAGACCGGAAGGATCCTTGACCGTATCTGTGATCTTAATTAAGCAGGCATCATTTTCAAACAGACCACGGTCCCCGGCCTGGCCCCCGGATTCAGCATAAAATACGGTTTCCGGGGTGACCGCTTCAATTTCGTCACCCGCACCGGCCGTATCAACTTCAGCATCATCCTTGACCACGATGAGCAGATCGCTTTGCATTTCAATGGCGTCATAACCTTTGAATACGGTTTTTACACCTGCCGAGGTCAAAGGCTTATAAGCATCTCCCACGCCGGCAAACTTTCTTTTAGACTTAGACCTGGCTTTCTGTTCAGCCATGGCCGCATCAAACCCGTCCAGATCCAAGGCAATGGCCATTTCCTTGACATGATCCCGGATAATGTCCACAGGAAATCCAAAGGTATCGTAAAGCTTGAAGATCACCTCTCCCGGGATAATTTTCTCATTTCTCTTTTCCAGGTCCTCAACCGTTGCCTCCAAAAGCTTCATGCCGGTTTCAAGGGTTTCAAGGAACTTTTCCTCTTCGTTTTTCACCACGTTGAGGATAAAGGCGGCAGACTCTTTGAGTTCCGGATAGGCTTCATCCATAATGGAAAACACGATCTGAACGGTTTTGTGTAAAAAGGGTTTGGTCAACCCGATGCTGCGGCCATACCGGATGGCCCGGCGCATGATCCGGCGAAGCACATAACCGCGCCCCTCGTTGGAAGGCAGCACCCCGTCACAAATCAAAAAGGCAGAGGCTCTTGAGTGATCGGCAATGACCTTCATGGCCACTTCCACTTCCTTGGATTCCCCTCGTTTTTTTCCGGCCAGTTCCCCGACCCGTTCCATAATCGGGACAAAAAGGTCGGTATCAAAATTGGTGGGCACGTCCTGGAGTACGGAGATAATGCGCTCAAGACCCATGCCCGTGTCAATGCTGGGCTTGGGCAACGGCGTCATGGTGCCGTCTTCACTTCTTTCATACTGCATGAACACCAGGTTCCACAACTCCAGCCACCGGTCGCAGTCACAGCCCACAGCACAGTTGGGATCATCACACCCGAATTCTTTGCCCCGGTCAATGTGGATCTCGGAACAGGGACCGCAGGGACCGGTGTCCCCCATGGCCCAGAAATTGTCCTCATCGCCTAATCGGGAGATGCGTTCAACAGGCACGCCCACCTGCTTATTCCAGATATCAAACGCCTGGTCATCATCATTATGAATAGATACATAGAGTTTATCAGCATCAAACCCGTACCCGTTGGTGAGCAGGTCCCAGGCAAAGTCAATGGCCTTTTCCTTGAAATATTCGCCAAAGGAAAAATTTCCCAGCATCTCAAAAAAGGTATGGTGGCGCGCCGTGTATCCCACATTCTCAAGATCGTTATGCTTGCCCCCGGCCCGTACACATTTCTGGGAGGTGACCGCGGTGGTGTAGTCACGTTTTTCATCACCTGTAAAAATGCGTTTAAACTGAACCATACCGGCGTTGACAAACAGCAGGGTGGGATCATCCTGGGGCACCAGGGACGACGAGCGCACATAGCGGTGGTTATGTTTTTCAAAATATTCGAGGAAAATTTTCCTGGCTTCATTACCTGTCATAGTAGTATTGGCTCCTGGTCAACTATACCGGTTAGGCTTCCGTTTCCGGCAGACTGTCCTTTACGGTGTCGGCTGCAGTTTTGGCTGCATCCGGTCCGGCAATTCCAAGTTCGGTTCTCACTTTAAGTTCAATGGCATCAAAGATATCGGGATTGTCCATTAAAAAGGCCTTTACATTCTCCCGGCCCTGGCCGATGCGCTCTTTGTCAAACGAGTACCAGGACCCGCTCTTGTTCACAATATCCAGCTCAACCGCCATGTCCAGAAGGTCGCCGGTCCTGGAAATGCCCTCCCCGTACATCAGGTCGAATTCAACACTTTTGAACGGGGGGGCCAGTTTGTTTTTCACCACCTTGACCTTGGTTCTGGACCCGATCACATCCTCACCGTTTTTGATGGCTGCGGCTTTTCTGATTTCAAGGCGCATGGAGGCATAAAATTTCAAGGCATTGCCGCCGGTGGTGGTTTCCGGGTTACCGTAGACCGTGCCGATCTTCATGCGGATCTGGTTGATAAAAATCAGGGTGGTGGCGGTTTTTCCTATTGTTCCGGTCAGTTTACGAAGAGCCTGGGACATCAGTCTTGCCTGCAGTCCCATGTGGGAATCGCCCATCTCTCCTTCGATTTCTGATCTGGGCACAAGGGCGGCCACCGAATCCACAACCATGATGTCAATACCGCCGCTTCGCACCAGCATATCGGCAATTTCAAGGGCCTGCTCACCGGTATCGGGCTGGGAAACCAGAAGCTCGTCACAGTCCACGCCCAGCCGCCTGGCATAGGCCACGTCCAGGGCGTGCTCGGCATCAATGAACGCGGCAATACCGCCTTTTCTCTGGGCCTGGGACACGGCATGAAGTGCAAGGGTTGTTTTACCGGAAGATTCAGGGCCGTAGATTTCAATGACCCGTCCCCTGGGGTATCCGCCCACGCCAAGGGCCTTGTCCAGGGCAAGGGAACCGGACCGGATCACGGGCACGGCTTCCACCTCCCGGCCGCCCAGCTTCATGATCGAGCCTTTGCCGAACTGGCGCTCAATCTGATTCATGGCGGTCTGGACAGCTTTTTCCTTTTCCTTGTTTCTTTCCATCGCGTTTTCCTCCTAAATCACACCTGAAAGGTATATTGCTTTAAGCAGGAAAGCAGCCAGCACCCCTGCCATTAAATCATCCAGCACAATACCGGCCCCGCCGGAAAAATTTTTTTCAAACCAGCGGATCGGAAAAGGCTTTAATATATCAAAACTTCTGAAAGCAATAAAGCCCAGGGCTAAAGAGAGCATGGTTACAGGCACCAGGGTCATGGTCACACAGAACCCTGCCATCTCATCAATGACCACAGCCCCCGGATCTTTATCGCCGATCAGAATTTCAGCCTCCTGGGAAATCCAAACCGCACAAAGTATCACGCCCACCAGAAACAGGGCCGCAGCACCGGGGGTACACGCCGTTGCCAGCCATACCATGATGCCGATCAACGGCAGGCCCGCAAGGGTGCCAAAGGTCCCGGGAGCAAAAGGTACTCGTCCCAGGCCAAAGCCCGTGGCTATAATAAGGATGGCTTTTTCGCCCATCAGCCGAATCCTTTCCTGGTCTTTTATAACCGGCCTGTTTGGCTGTCAAGGGGGGTTGATTCAGCCAGAATCCGCTCATATACCTGATAAAATGGCAATTCCTGCTCCAGGGCAATGCGTTTGCACTCATCATATTCCGGCATAATCCGGGTCTGTCCGTTTGGGGCTATAATCTTTTTGGCGGTTACCCGGCCAAGGCTTGTCTCTACGTCCACAGGTTCCCGTTTTAAAATCATCCGGTCACAAAGGTGGTATCGAACCCCGATGGATGTGGTCTCGGACAGCAGGACAGTTGCAAGCGCCTGGAGCCGCTCTTTACGACAGATCACCTCAATGCGGGTGGCGGGCCGGTTTTTTTTCATGAATGCCGGTGTAAAACTGACATCCAGAGCGCCCTTGTCCATGAGAAGATCCATGACAAAGCCAAGATTTTCCGGGCTCATGTCATCCACATTGGTATACAGCACATGAACCTGGTCTGACAGAATGTTTTCCCCGGAATTTTTTTCGACAGCAGCCGGGGTGCCCAGCACCAGACGCAAAAGATTGGGAACAGACGCGCCGATGTCGCGTTTGCCGGCCCCGTAGCCCACCTTTTCAATCTGCATGGCCGGCATGGCCCCAAACTTCGGTGCCAGGGTTGCCACAATGGATGCGCCCGTGGGCGTGACAATTTCGGTTTTGGCGTCAGACCCTGTCACTTCAAGGCCCTTTAGTATGGCCACCGTGGCCGGAACCGGCACGGGAATGGTGCCGTGGGCGCATTTGATGGTCCCTGATCCCAGGGGAATCGGCGTTGCTGCCACCTGATCCACGCCAAGGTAATCCAGGGCCAGAAAACTGCCGATAATGTCCACCAGGCAGTCGATGCCGCCAATCTCATGGAAGTGAACGGTTTCAATGTCCTTCCCGTGGATACTGGCTTCGGCCTGGGCAATGTGTTTAAAAGCGGTCAGGGCATTGGCCCGGACCGGGTCCGGCAGATCTGCAGATTCGATCATCTGGCGGATGTGGGTGTAATGGCGATGGGTAACATGGTCGGTCACATCCACATAAAGGTTGACGGCCCGCAGATGGTGCCGGAACACAATTTCAGTACGCAGGTCAAACCCCTCCAGAACGGCTGACAGTTTTCCTTTAAGCCACTCCACAGGAACACCAAGATCCACCAGTGCCCCTAAAAACATGTCCCCGGCAATGCCTGCCATCATATCAAGATAAAGAATCATACCGTAGCCTTTCCTGTTGCATGGATTTGAAGGATTTCAAGAACCAGTTGCGCACAACTGACCATATCTTTAAGTGCAATGGATTCCTTAAGGGTGTGCACATCTGTCATACCTGTACCGATAACGCCTGCGGCAATGCCTTTGCCGAAAAAAACATTGGCATCAGCCGCGCCGCCGCTTGTTTTACAGACCAGGTCCCGGCCCAGGTTCGCCGCGGCTTTTTGGGCAAGCTTGATCACCACATGATCTTCGGGAATGTTGGTATAGGGATAGTCGTTTTCCACAATCATTTCCACCCGGGGAACCGCGTCCCCATCAGCCTGAAGTTCGACCATGGTATTCTCAAAGGTGGAGACAATGGTGTGTGTGACCGTATCCAGTTTTGAAGGATCATGGGACCGGGCTTCGCCGTGAATTTCCACATATTCGGGCACGATATTGGTGGCAGCCCCGCCGGAAATAACCCCAAGGTTGCAGGTGGTTTCCTCGTCTATGCGGCCCAGTTCAAGTTTGGCAATGGCGCAGGAAGCCGCATAAATGGCAGAGATCCCGTTTTCGGGAGAACTGCCGGCATGTGCTGCCCGGCCGTAAATTTTTGCACTGATCTTGTTGGCCGTAGGTGCCCGGTTCACAATACCCTCGGTGTCCACGGCGTCCAGAATGTATCCAAATTTTGATTTGAGCCGGGAGCAGTCAAGGTTCTTGGCCCCTAAAAGCCCCTGCTCCTCACATACCGTCATGACCACCTCAACAGGGGGGCACGCCAGATTATTATCTTTGATCACCTGCATCACCTCAAGGATGATGGCAAGGGCGGACTTGTCGTCGGAACCCAGGATGGTGGTGCCGTCACTTGTGAACACCCCGTCTTTAAATATGACTTTTATCCCTTTGCCCGGTACCACCGTATCCATATGCCCGGAAAGCATCACCGGTTCAACATCTGTATTGCCGTTAAATGTAGCCACAAGGTTGCCGCAGTCACCGTTGACCTTGGCATCTGCGTTATCAAACACCACGGTTGCCCCAAGGTCTGTCAGTTCCTTTTCAAGCACTTTTGCGATCAGGGCCTCGTTTCTGGATTCGGAATCAATCCGGGCAAGGGCTGCAAACCGCTTCCCCAGGCGTTCTTCATCAATCATATTCTATCCTCTATATATTAAACCCCACCGGGACCATTTAAACAAGTGGAACAATATACTAGAATTTATCTGGGAATGCCAGTCCCTGTTAACACTATAAATGCAGGACAATCGCCATGTAACTGACCCGCAGTTCAATGCCATTTGATATTTAAATCCGCGATTTGAATGTTATCCCGTTCGAAAATTTTATAACACCGGAACAAAATGATTGTCCATTCCGGTTTTTATTGATACAAAATTTGTGCGTGTTCTTTGGTGGGGGTATGCAAAAAAAAACTTCATAATCATTTATTCACGGCGAGTCCGCAGCCGTGAATCGCGGTGCTGACTTCGTCCAGTGCGGCGATTAAAAAAAATAAAATAATGTGAAAAACTTTATAAAATGTTCGGGTTAGAAGGAGGGATACTAATGAAAGAAAAAACCAGGAAGAACATTTATACCGCATTTATCGGTGAAACCAAAGCCTATTTTCGATTGCTGGCCTTTGCCGAAAAAGCTGAAGAAGAAAAGCTGCCTCAGGTGGCGATGCTGTTTCGGGCCATTGCCGAGGCGGAACGCATCCATGCCACCCATTACATGGAATTGATTAAAGGCCACATTGTCAAAGATACAGAGACCAACCTGGAAAGATCCTTTCAGAACGAAAAATCCGTCAGTGAAAATGTTTATCCCGACTTTATCAAAGACGCCATAGAAGAAGGTGAAACCGCCGCGGTCCAAGTGTTCACCTTTGCCCGGGACGCGGAAAGCTATCATGCCAAGCTGTATGAACGGACCATGATGGACGTGATTAAGGACAAGGTTAACGCTTATCACGTTTGTCAGGTGTGCGGTTATGTGACCCACAAAAAAGTTCCCAACGAATGTCCGGTCTGCGGCGCTCCCAAGGAAAAGTTTAAAACCATTGAATAAGCAGCTTTATACATTCCGATAGAGCACATCTTGATTACAAACATTGGGTATGCTATTAGTCATCCGGCATGAAAATTGTACCCCTGCATTGCAGACGTCATAATGTTGGGGTGTGTGGGCTGTATATACAATAATATCTTGCACAGCATCAGGCAGGGGCAATACAACACTATGACATCGCAACTTGATTTGGTTAGGGCCATTCACGATATCAGCCGGCCGCAACTGCTTATAAAAAGTTTTGACGGGATACATATCAGTCGGCCATCGCAAAGCAATATGGCTTCTCTGTCCGACCAGGCCTATGTGCCGGCCATACGCCCGGAAAGCCTTGGGGATTCAGATTTTAAGCGCCGCCATGGTTTAAAATATGCCTATGTGGCCGGTGCCATGGCCAACGGCATTGCATCCACAGCACTTGTGAAGACCATGGGCGAAAACGGGATGGTCGGTTTTTTTGGTTCCGGCGGATTGAGCCTTTCACAAATTGAAACAGCCATTCTTGAACTCAAGGCCGGCCTTGGGGACAAACCCTTTGGATTCAATCTGATCCACAGCCTGGCAGACCCGGACCATGAAATGGC
>QKDP01000230.1 GCA_003252055.1 Desulfobacter postgatei
ACTGAACCTGGGACTGTCAACCATGCCTCTTTTCCATGGCGGACTCGATCTTTATACCGCCATCGGCGTGATCGGCAGGTAACCCGATCTTGCAGGCCCCAATTTTACCGGGATATAGCCGACACCAGGCAACACCAATAAATACACCATCAGTTTATATCGATTCCAACTTTAAATTTATTTGTTCGCCTTTCTGGGCTATATTAAAGCATTCACCCATTAAAAAGGTTGAAACTCGATCATTAAGTTTTTAGGGAATTTGTTCAAATTCAAGGCGGAAACAATTTTTAACCGGGGGAATATACAACATATTTTGAGGGTTAAAAATTATTTCCAACGCCGAAGTTGGGCAAATTAACAAAAACTTGATCATCGAGTGAAAGTAACACTTGGGGTTAAAGAACGTGTGCTTTCTTATGCAAAACATGACTTTTGGACGGTATCAAAAAATACGTTTCAAGGATAATGATCCGGTTTAAACAGTGGCGGATTTTAAAACACATCTAACCATAGCAAGCATCGGAAGCAGCATTGCGGCAACAATACTGTTTGCGGCGGCAGTTGCATCTCCCCCGGAAGTGCTTCTTTACTTTATTCTCGGGGTAATGGGCGGCCTGTTGCCGGACATTGATTCAGACAGTTCTTTAACTGTCCGGCTGCTGTTTACATTTATTGCGACATTGATATCGTTTTTAGTCATGTTCAAGCAGCGGGCGGATAACACGGTAATGGAGCTGCTCATCATCTGGGTGGCAAGTTTCTTTTTTATAAAAATTTTTATTTTTTCTTTGTTTACGAAGTTGACGGTACACCGGGGCATGATCCATTCCATACCGGCGGCAGTGGCCTTTGGATGCATGGCTGCAATCGTTTTGAACCGCGTGTTTCATTTCAATGATTTTGTATCCTGGATGGCCGGAGGATTTGTTTTTGGCGGTTCGATCCTGCACCTTATCCTTGATGAACTGTGCGGTCTTACTCTTTTGAGCTTGAAAGCAAAAAAATCTTCAGGCTCGGCGTTTAAATTCGGAAGCACTAAAAACATTAAGGAAACCATCGCCATTTATATGCTCATTGCCGTCTTGTTTGTGGCCATGCCCAGTCACACCCGTTTTTTTTCCGTGATTTTTGCCCCTCAAACCTATGAGCACCTCGAATTTGTCCCCAGTGGAAAATGGTTCAGCCGGCTGTGTGCCGAGCTTGAAAAAACAGATATCATAAAATAGTAAACGAGCACAAAACCTTGATAACGAAGAGGACTGGATCTTTTCAGCCAACACCTCTCTCAAATTTCTTCAATCCTTCAGACCTTGCTGTATCAAAGAGACATCCTGTCAACCTGATGATCCCAAATCTTAAAGCCTCTTTAAAAATTTTGTAGGACAAACACGGACATCAAAAAGAGAGTTGCGCTGATTTACGTTATAACCATGAGTGTCTATGATCAAGTCAATGCTGCCATGAATACGGCCTAATACACTTGGTTCATGGCAGAAAATAAGACCTATAATACCAACTTTACTTAATTTTAAGGAGACAGACGCATGAAAAAAATCTTTAAAAAAAGCATGATCGCTCTGATGGTTGTATTGTTTAGCGCTACCCTGGCCATGGCCGCCAACGGCAAGCCAGCTAATGCGGGTGATGGGGAGCCAGACAAGTACTGCTACTGCGGGGAATGCGAATAAGAATACCGCATTCAGGCAGCGTTTATTGAGCTGACACGCAACAGCCGATTTTTCGGAAACCGATGTTTCCAAAAAATCGGCTGTTGCTATTTTAATTATTTAGACAAGACCTTGTTTCACCGCATAATGGGTGAACTGGGAGTTATTTTCCATACCCATCTTGGCCAGAGCCCTGGATCGGTTGGTACTGATGGTTTTAACGCTCAGACACATTTCCTCGGCGATCTGGGATACGGTTTTTCCCGCAGCAATCATGACCATGACCTGGTACTCCCGGTCTGAAAGATTTTCATGAAGTGCGCGTTCGGATTTGTTCTCCAGATACTCCGCCATTTTTTCCGACAACGAGGCGCTGATATATTTACCGCCACGGGCCACTTTCCGAATGGCCTCAACCAGTTCTTCGGGGGCACTGTCTTTGGTCAGGTATCCGGATACGCCGGCTTTGATGGTCCGGATGGCATATTGTTCTTCCGGGTAAATGCTGAGCATCAGAATCGGCAGATCCGGCTTTTCCTTTTTTACCTGTTTCAGTGTATCCAGCCCATTTCCGTCCGGCATACTGATATCCAGCAGAACCACATCCCAGTCCCCTTCACGGATCATCTCCAGAGCCTGCGCTCCGCCGGCGGCCTCGCCGGCTACGGTCATATCCGGATTATTGGACAGGATCTGTTTGAGTCCCTTGCGCACAATGGCATGATCATCTGCAATAAGAATTTTCAGCATTTATCTATCTCCCTTTGGAATCCAGGCACTGAGGGTTGTGCCCTGCTTACTTTGGCCATGAATTTCAAGTTCACCCCCCAGGCGTTTCACCCGCTCATGCATACCAATAACACCAAAAGACCGACTATCCATAATCTGGGATTTTGTAATACCGATACCGTTATCACGCACTTCCATCACAAGCGTATTCGATGTCTCCCACAAACCGGCCTTCACCTCTGTTGCACCGGCATGGCGGGCAACATTTGTCAAGGCTTCCTGAAAAACACGGAAGAGCGCGACGGCCTCGTCCTGCCGGGGAAAAATATTTTCCGGGCGTGAAAAAAAGTAAGAGGAAATCCCTGTTCGATCTGAGAACTCTTTCGCCTGCCACTCCATGGCTGCGGACAGACCAAAATCATCCAGAAGGACCGGGCGCAACTGAGATGAAATCTTACGGACAGAATTAATCGTCTCACCGATCAACCTGAGCATAGTGCCGATTTTATCCTGAACCGCAGGCGCATCCCCGGGAAGCCGGCCTTTAAGCCAGTGAAGATCAATTTTCAGGGCGGTCAGGGTCTGTCCCAGCTCATCGTGGATTTCCCTGGCAATTCGTTTGGATTCTTCTTCTTTAGCCAATTGAATATGAAGCGCCAGCTCCCTGAGGGCCTTGGTCCTCTCCTCCACCAGATTCTGAAGATGGGTCCGGTGCCGGGTCAACTCCTGGGCCATATCATTGAATGATTCAGCCAGGGCACCGATCTCATCGGCACTTCTGATTTCCAGAAGTGCCGGACAATTTCCTGCAGCAAGCTGTTTTGTGGCGTCTATAATCCTTTTGATGGGGCTCGCCATAAACGAGGCCAGCACATACGCCATGATTCCGCCCAGGGTAATGGCAATTGCCCCCAGCACTAAAATTCGTTTTATGGCTGTGCGGATTTCATTTTCAACCGCCATGTATGAGTATCCCAGAAAAACATTTCCCAGCAACGCATCTGCGATCCGGACCGGGGCGGATAGATCCAGATGACGCGCCAGGGGTTCAAGCTGATACAGAGAAATGTCCTTACCCACATATTCAAGGTCACTGTGCATCACAATTTGACCTTCAGTGTCCACAATCATGACATACAACACATACTCCTGCGCCATGGAATGATTGACAAACCGTCTTAAGGTGGGCAGGTCCCGGCTGAGCAAAGGACTGGCAGTAAACCTGGCCAGATCAGCCGCAAGAGCATACCCGCGCTTGTGCAGCTCATTTTCAAGCGTCTTTTTTTCACGGAAAGTCGTCACAAGGCCGGTGCCAAGGACAAGCGCCACGACCAGGCATTCGATAAGCGCAGTCAGTTTCAGCCGCAGTCCAGGTTTGATCATGTCAGAAAATACCACCAAAACCACTTCTGCGTCAATTGACCTGCATCCGTGCCAGCAATTCCCGAATTTGGCTTAAATCCTGTGCCGATGCCTTTCGGAACCCGCCCAAATCAGCGTTTTCAAGAATGCGACGATGCTCTGAATTCTGGAGGTCAAGATGCATCAAGGCACGGGTTATCATCACCATATCATCATCTCTGACATATTTGCTGCCACTGAAAATTTTTGTAGGCACTTGGTCGGTTGCAGCAATCACAACAAGCTGTCCGGCATCCAGGCCGAGCTCCACCTGCCGGCTGCCATGCTCCTGAAGAAAATGATCGCAGACCACGCCGGCATCAACGACGTTTAACAACACATTAAATGCCACATCCTCACAGCATTCTTTATTGAAATAATCCCGCAGGTCCCGGTCGATCTGAAGTCCATTCTTTTTAAACAGATGCCTGGCGGCAATCCATCGTGGCGATGACAGTTTTGAACCGAACATGACGGTTTTGCCCTTAAGATCCATGATGCGTTTCAGACCGCTGTCCTTTCGAACAATAACGACACCACTCTGGGTGGTTTTTTTATCCAAGGTCAAGGCCTGCAGAATATTGGCATTACTGTACTTATCCGCCAGTTTGACATACACATAGGGGTCCTGAATCACGAAATCAAGGCCGCCCTTTTTCAATGCCCGTTCATAACCGGCCGGATCATCATAAAAAACCAGAGAAATTTTGAGTCCGCTGGATTGTTGAAGATACGCCACCAGCTGATGAAATTTTCTAAAACCGTTGGCTGCATCCGTGCAAGGGAATATGGACATTTTCAACTCCCTGGACGGAGACTGAGCATAACCGGGGAGCCACAGCAGTAAAATGAACAATATAATGACCAAGATCCATTTGATTTTCATAATTTTTTTATTCCTAACCCGGCAAAATGTCCCAAAATATCATCCTCTTGCCAACATCTCTTTACGCTTCAACGGCCTTCACTTTTTCAACTTCCCGTCCTTTCAGGCAGTGTCCAGGCATCTGATTTTTCCAGCCCTGAGGCCAATTCCTGATATAAATCAAGCAGCGACATCATATGCTGTATATAGTCAGAGCATCCAAATTACTGGGCATGAACCCAATGGTATTGTTGTTTCATGCCCACCCCGGCTGCCGGTTGCCCAATGGGGATCATTTTCTAAAATTATACCATATGCGCTTAAAATTGTTAGGCGCTTTTTGTCAAGAAAACTATGTGGGATGATTGAAAAAGTTGATTAAATTTGAAATATAGTCTCAGCTGGACACGGCTGGGATTCGATGCCAAATCGCTCTTGGAGATAAAAGACCAACCTTTAGTCTGTGCTTGCCTTGGGATTACGGGGCTGGTAAATATCAAAACAAGGACAACAGTTCGCCAACCTTGAAAGACGTGATTCGTGCAACGCTGAGTAATAGTTTGAAATCCAAACCGCATGCATAAGGGAGGAAACATGATTGTAGGAATACTCAAGGAGATCAAGTCAGAGGAACACCGGGTGAGTATGACCCCGGCGGGAGTAGAGGTGATGGTTAAGAGCGGGCACGAGGTGCTGGTGGAGAAAAGCGCCGGGGCGGACAGCGGCTTTACCGTCGATGCCTACACCCGGGCCGGGGCCAAAATAATCAATACGCCCGAACAAATCTACGCTGCGGCTGACATGGTCATGCACGTTAAAGAGCCCTTGCCGCCAGAGTACGACCTGATCCGGGAAGGGCAGATCATTTTCACCTACCTGCACCTGGCAGCCGATGAGCCCCAGACCCGGGCATTAATCAAGAGCAAGGCCATATGCATCGCTTATGAAACCATCCAGAAGGCCGACGGCAGCCTGCCGCTGTTGACCCCCATGAGCGAGGTAGCCGGACGCATGGCCGTCCAGGAAGGCGCCAAATATTTGGAGATGGCCCAGGGCGGCCACGGCATTCTTCTAGGCGGGGTGCCCGGGGTGGAGCCGGCCACGGTGGTAGTGATCGGCAGCGGCGTGGTAGGGGTCAATGCGGCCAAGATGGCCTGCGGCCTGGGGGCCAAGGTCTATCTTTTGGGTAGGAACCTGGACCGGTTGCGCTACCTGAGCGATGTTATGCCGGCCAATTGCTTCACCCTGATGTCCAGCCCGGCAACGATTCGCAAGCTGGTCAAAAAAGCCGATGTGGTGATCGGGGCTGTGCTGGTTCCAGGAGCCAAAACCCCTAAGCTGGTGACCCGGGACATGCTCAAGACCATGAAGAACGGGTCGGTGCTGGTGGACGTGTCCATCGACCAGGGAGGCTGTTTCGAGACCTCCAAGCCCACCACCCATGGCAATCCCACCTTTGTGATCGACGGCGTGGTGCACTACTGCGTGGCCAACATGCCCGGAGCGGTGGCCAAGACATCGACACTGGCGCTGACCAACGCCACATTCCCGTATGCGTTGCAGATCGCCAACCAGGGTTGGAAAGGGGCGATGCAGGCCAACGAGGAGATCAAACTTGGCGCCAACGTCATCGACGGCAAGGTAACCTACAAAGCCGTGGCCGAGGCCTTCGGGCTGGGCTATACGCCCGTCGACGAATTACTGAATTGAGTTGAAAGCTCAAAGCTCAATGGGTAACACCTTTGCCTTTCTTGCCTTTCATACTTGAATGGTGTATGACCTTTTGCCATGGAGACCAGTGAAAAATACCAGGCCCAGGCCCAGATGCTGGCCAACCGGGTAAAAAAAAGATTCAAGCACCTGCATAAGCGGTTCACAACACAGAACCTGCAGGTTTTCCGGCTGTATGACTGGGATATCCCGGAAATCAGGGCTGTGGTGGACTGGTATGCAGGACATCTTGTGGTGGGAGAATATGCCAGAAAACAGTCTACGCCGGACTGGCTGCCCTTGATGGGCAAGGCTGTGGCCCAGGCCCTTGGTGTTCCCCAGGCAAACCTGCATCTTAAAATCCGCAAAGCAGGCATCAAAGACGGGGCCCGGTACCGAAGGATGAATACGAAGAATAAAAAAATCCCCATGTGGGAACGGGATCTTCAGTTTCTGGTCAACCCCAGCGACTATGTGGACACAGGTCTGTTTTCCGACCACAGGGACACCCGGATGATGGTCAGGCAGATGGCCCGGGGTAAGGATTTTTTAAATCTGTACTGCTACACAGGGGCATTCACCTGCTATGCGGCAAAGGGCGGGGCAGCCTCCACCCTATCCGTGGACCGGGCGGAAACCGCCATTACCTGGGTCAAAGAAAATCTGACCTTAAACAAGTTGTCGGCGCCCTGCCACACCCAGATCCAGATGGATACTTTTGATTTCCTGAAAAAAGCCCTTCGACTTAAACACCGGTATGACCTGGCTGTGGTGGATCCACCCTCCTATTCCACCACGCGCATGGACAACCGGCACTTTGATATTGCCAAAGACTATCCGTTTCTGCTCAACCAGGTGTTCAAGCTCATGCGCCCGGGAGGCACGGTATTTTTTTCCACCAACCACCAGAATTTCTCCCTGGCAGAGAACCAGCTTGACGCCGCTGATATTAAAGAGATCACCCTGGAGACGATTCCTGAGGATTATGTTTCCAAGAAAAAGCAGATCCACCGGTGCTGGCGAATCACTTGTCAGGGAGATAACCAATAAGAACGGCGTCATTAAAGGCCGGAAAACCTGTGGGGTTTACCGGCCTTTCCAACGACCTGCCAGAGGTGATGTCTATTTCGTCAACACCTTATGGCTGTTGATCAGGATGTCCACAACTCCAGGGTCTGACAGGGTGGATGTATCGCCAAGCTGATCATACTCATCCGTTGCAATCTTTCTTAAGATACGCCTCATGATTTTGCCGGACCGGGTCTTGGGCAGATCCGAGGCAAAATTGATGATATCCGGTGTGGCAATGGGCCCGATTTCACTTCTCACATGATTTTTCAGGGCAGCCATCAGTTCATCGGACGGGGATACGCCCATATTCAGGGTGACAAACGCATAAATCCCCTGCCCTTTGATGTCATGGGGAAACCCGATGACCGCAGCCTCGGCCACATCAGGGTAACTGCCCAGGGCAGATTCCACTTCTGAGGTGCTCATACGGTGTCCGGACACGTTGATAACGTCATCCACACGGCCTGTGATCCAAAAATAACCGTCCTCATCCCTGCGGCAGCCGTCGCCTGAAAAATAATACCCGTCATACATTTGGAAATAGGTTATTTCAAACCGGTCATGGCTGTTATAAACCGTGCGCATCTGACCGGGCCAGGGTTCCTTAATCGCAAGGATCCCGTCGCAGGCCCCCTCCTTTTCTTTCCCGTCTTCACTGAGAACTACAGGCTGCACAGAGAAAAACGGCAGGGTGGCTGAGCCGGGTTTCTGGTCAATGGCATAGGGCAAAGCAGAAATCATAATACCACCGGTCTCTGTCTGCCACCAGGTATCTACAATGGGGCACTGCCCCTTTCCCACATGTTCATGGTACCAGAGCCACGCCTCGGGGTTGATGGGCTCGCCCACTGATCCCAAAACCCGCAAAGAGGAAAGGTCGTATTTTTCCACCCAGTTATCACCCTGGGCCATGAGCGCGCGAATGGCGGTGGGGGCGGTGTAAAACTGGTTGACTTTCCATTTGTCCACAGTGGCCCAGAACCTGCCGGGATCCGGATAGGTGGGTACACCTTCAAATATAATTGATGTGGCACCCTGGGAAAGCGGGCCGTAAACTATGTAGGAATGGCCCGTAACCCAGCCGATATCTGCCGTGCACCAGTAAATGTCGCCATCGTGGTAATCAAATATGTATTTAAATGTGATCCCGGTATACACCATATATCCGCCGACATTGTGCTGAACCCCCTTGGGCGTGCCGGTTGAGCCTGATGTATAAAGGATGAACAGCGGATCCTCGGCATCCATCCACTCCACGGGGCACTCAGCACTCTGGGCCTGGGCGGCCTCGTGCCACCAGACATCCCGGTTCTCCACCATATTAACTTCAGAACCGGTCCGCTTGACCACAAAACAGGTTTCAACGGTGTGCCCCTTGGCTTCGCACATCTTAAGAGCCCGGTCTGCATTGCCCTTGAGGGGAACGGCCTTGGCCCCGCGCATGACACCGTCCGATGTCACCAGAACCTTACAAAGGGAATCCACGATTCTGTTGGCCAGGGCTTCGGAAGAAAAGCCCCCGAATACAATGGAATGGATGGCCCCGATCCTGGCACAGGCCATCATGGTTACGGCCAGTTCAGGGATCATGGGCAGGTAGATAGCCACACGGTCACCCTTGCCTACCCCGCTTTCTTTCAGGGCATTGGCAAAGCGGCACACTCGTTCATGGAGGTCACGGTAGGTGATCTCCATATCCTCATCCGGACTGTTTCCCTCCCAGATAAAAGCCACCTGGTCACCCCGGGTATCCAGATGACGATCCAGACAATTATATGTGATATTGGTCTTGGCGTTTTTAAACCATTCAATGGACACCGGCCCCTTGGACATACTGTAGTTAAAATCCCGGACCTTGTCCCATCTTTTTTTCCAGTAAAACGTTTCTGCAAGTTCACCCCAGAACCCTTCAGGGTCTTCCACAGATTTCTGGTACATGGTCTTGTACTCGTCCATGGATTTAATCCAGGCATTTTCACGAAATTTATCCGGTGCATGAAAAATGTTCTCGCTCATATTAAGGACCTCCTTATAATCATAGAATTTATTTTTAACCATTTTATCTGCTAACAAATAATAAAAGCAAACTTTATGCCGAAGACGGTCTTTATATTTAACATACTGATAATAAACACAATATATAAAACAATAGATTTCTTTTCAACCAAAGACCAACTACAATAAAAATTGTTAAACTTTCCCGGACAAAACCGAAAAACAATTTTAAAACAGGAACATAGAAGAAACTACAATGAAAATTGTAGACACAACTAAATTGTAGGCAAAGGATTAAACCTCTCCCCGAAGTTTTTGAAGGCGCTTGCTGAGCGCCTGCTGGGAAATACCCAGAATTTTGGCTGCAGCAGACTGATTCCCCCCTGTATGGGCCATGGCTTTTTCCACCAGCGCATTCGCGGCTTGTTTCAAAGTCGGAAGTCCCGAATTTAAAGGCATACACCCCCCTGGCCCATGATCGGCATGGGTGGAAATGTAGAACAGATCAGCAGAGATGGCGCCGCCCTGGTATCTGGACATGGCATCGTAGACCATGGATTTCAACTCCCTGATATTTCCCTTAAACGGATATGTTTCCATGGTTTCAATAAGACTTTTGGGAATATCAGGCACAGGTTTGTCCAGTTCATCGGCAGCCTGGCAGATAAAACGGTCCAGAAGCAAGGGAAGATCTAAAAGGCGTTCCCGTAACGGTGGTATGGTCAGCGTATGCGTGGAAAGGCGGTAAATCAGATCCTTTCTGAACTTGCCCTGCTTTTCAAGTGCCCACAGGTCCTGGTTGGTGGAAGCAATGATCCGGGTATCCGAATGCCGGGTAATATCCGACCCCAATGCCAGATAGTCACCCTCCTGGAGCAGCCTGAGCAGCTTAACCTGGGAGGACAATGCCAGATCCCCAATCTCATCCAGCATCAAAGTTCCTCCCAAAGCCTGAAGAATCAGCCCGGGCCGGGCGTTCCGGGCACCGGTAAATGCGCCGGGCACATGGCCGAACAAGGTATCTGAAAACATATTATCATCCAGCCCCGCCACATTGACTTTAACCAACTTCCCCCTGCGGCCGCTTAAGTTATGAATGCACTGGCTGATCAACTCCTTTCCCACCCCCGTTTCCCCAAAGATCAGCACCGGCTGGGGAGACGGTGCCACAGCTTCCACATAATGGAAAATGGAATGCATCTGACGGTCCTGGGTAATGATGGCACTGAAGGCTGCAGGTTTTTTTATCTGGGAAAATAACTCCTGGTGCCGGGGGGGTGAAAACTGCCCCGGAGCCTGCCCGCAATCAAGGGACTGTTTCACCGATTTGACCAGGCGATCCGGGTCAACGGGCTTAAGGATATAATCCATGGCCCCGATTTTCATGCATTTCACAGCCGTATCCACCTCAACATCACCCGTAAGCACAATAACAGGAATTCTTGGCCAGGTTTTGCGGATACTTTTCAACAGGTGGTCGCCGTTGATATGAGGCATATTCAAATCCAGGAGGACCAGTCCGGGAATCCTGCGTTCCATGGTCCTGATCACATCCCTTGAATCCTGAATGGCAGTGATGTTGTCAAAACCGGCCATTCGCAGAATAGTTTCTACTGCAGCAAGGATCTTTGGATCGTCGTCCACTAGGAATATGGGATTATCCGGGTTTGGGGAATTCAAAACGCTTAAAACCTCCTTCTTACCGGCACAATTTAAGGGTTAGGCCACCCCACCTTTATCCTGAAAAAACAATTCTATGTCAACTGCTGTTCAAAAAACCCGACAAAAACCAGAACCAAAATGTAAATTTTTACCCAATTATTCCGATAATCATACCAAGGGGTTTCTAACAATAGATACAAACGCACCCCACAGATCCTGACGCCTTTGAATTGTGCCACTTTTTAATAATTTTACAATAAAATGGCACACGACTTGCTTTTTATAATTTTAAGATTGAACACACAAATCAAGGATTTATTTAAAAAAGGATTTATTAAAATGGATAGTAACAAAAAAATATTTGAAGTAAAAAAAACATTTGGCCTCAGCGTACTGCTCAAACTAACCCGTAAAACCATAGACGGGATAGAGATCAGCGAAATAGACGGGAAATACCGCTCTAATCTTGACATGGCCGAGATGAACCAGGCCGTCACCCGCACCATGGCTTCCCACAATATCCAGTTGAAAATCGGATAGTCTTTTGTCGAACACCTAGTATCTTGCCTGCAAAATGTGTTATGTTAAGGACACCGGAAAGGCCTGATGCTTTTCCGGTGTTTTTTGTATTGAAAACCCCATTAAAATAGAATTATTACATTAATGCAAGATGTTTAACAAACTGGTTCATATAAAAAATGATCAAAATAGCAATGGTTGGATTAGGCGGTGCCATGGGAGCCATGTGCCGCTTTCTGGTATATGAAGGGTATATCAATGCCGTAAAAAACACATCGCTTCCTTTAGGAACTATCACTGTCAATGTTTTAGGATGCTTTATCATAGGACTTTTAGGCGGTATTGCCGACGCACGGCAAATCTTTCCCCCGGAGATCAGACTGCTCATTTTTACTGGGTTTTTAGGCGGATTCACCACGTTTTCCACCTTTGGCTTTGAACTGTTTTTATATATGCGCAACGGACAGCTCGGTCTGGCCGTTCTAAACGGGCTTATCCAGCTAAGTGCCGGACTGATCTTTGTATGGGCAGGATTCGGGTTGTCAAAAGCATTTTAAAAAATAATCATACGTTTTTGTCATTTTACTGCACAAGGTCTTTGCAGATGGTTGCAATTTCAAGCTCTTCATCGGTGGGGACTACCCAGACTTCGACGGCACTGTCATCAGTGGAGATACGGGCAGATTTTCCCCTTAAACCGGCGTTAACCTCTTGATCCAATATAATGCCGAGGTGCTCAAGCCCTTCCAGGCATTTGCCCCGGACCTCCGTGTCATTTTCCCCGATGCCGGCGGTAAAGGCAATGGCATCCAGACGACCCAGCACGGCATAGTAAGCCCCGATATATTTTTTAATACCATGACACAGCATCTCAAAGGCAAGCCTGGCATTGTCATCACCCGAGGCAATGGCTTTGTGGATATCCCTCATATCATTCATACCGCAGATACCGGCCAAACCGCTTTCACGGTCAAGAACCATCTGAATTTGTGCAGCGCTTTTCCCTGTACACGAGATAAGATAGGCAGGCAGGGAAGGATCAATGTCACCGCACCGGGTCCCCATGATCAGACCGGAAGTGGGCGTCATGCCCATGGAGGTTTCCCGGCACACACCGCCTTTGACAGCGGTTATGGAAGACCCATTACCCAGGTGACAGACAATATTGTTCAGCTCATTTAAAGGCTTTCCCATCAAATCGGCAAGCTTTCTGGTAACATGGGCGTGGGAGGTGCCATGGAATCCGTACCGCCTGACTTTATATTTACTGTAATAAGCGGCGGGCAACGCATACCGGTACACATAATCAGGCAGACTGCTTGCAAACAGCGTGTCAAACACGGCAACCGAAGGCACGCCGGGGAAATGCGCCATGGCCGCTTCAATACCGGCCAGATTGGCCGGGTTATGCAAGGGTGCCAGCACAATGTTCTCCCGAATACCCTCAATGGCCCTGGCATCCACAATGCAGTTTTCCTTGAAAATTTCACCGCCCTGGGCCACCCGGTGACCAATGGCTGCAAGCTCTTCTGCAGATTTGACAAGCGGATCATCACCGGCCATAAGTAGAGCGGCCACCTTTTCGATGGCCTGGGTGTGATTCTCAAAACGCTCAAGCATCGCGGTTTTTTCACCGGGTCCTGGGTCCGGGTACAGGGTATGGGTCAAGCTGCTCTCCGGACTGCCGATTCGCTCCACTATACCCGCGCATATTGCCCGGGGACCGGCCAAATCAAACAATTTATACTTCAGGGAGGAACTGCCTGAATTAATGACAAGTACTTTCATTATCAATTCCTCAGGGTGGCGATCAACCGTTTAGGATCATTAAAAAAGGCAAATACATCCAGAATATGCCGGATCATCACATCGGCGGACATCAGTGCCGGCAACGCCATCCCCTCCTCCCCGAGCACTGCAACGCCCAACACCGCATGTTTAAGCATCAAGGCATCGTTAACACCGTTACCCACAGCCACGGTGGTGTCCGCGCCGATACGCTTGAGTACATCCAGTTTTTTTCGGTCCTGATCCTGGTTCGAAATGAGCACAACGTCTGCTTTCACACCCTCAAGCTGTGCCTGGACCGAGCCAAAGGTATCGGCCGTCACCACATGAAAATCAAGCCGGTGGGCAAGCCGGTTCATAGCCGGCCCTACCCCGTCAAGAAGACGCCCATCCGCTGCGATGGTACCGTTGTAGTCAAACATCACATTCTGAATATTAACCGGACCGGTGCCGGGAATTTCAACACGGATCATGCCGTCTCGCAACGAAATTTATATGAAAGTTACAATAAGTTGTTGAATTACTTTCATGTTTTGTTGTGGGTTGAGCCTGGGTGTTGATAGACCAGGTCAGCCCATGGCTGTTATATAGATATGTCGGAATTATTTTTTCCCCCAGGCACTTATAATCCACACCAGGTAATAACATTTTCCACATCCTCCCGCGGACTGATCACCTGGTTTGCAGGAAAATCCCAGTCAGGGTATCCAATTGCAATGGCAGCCAGCAAACGCTTATCATCGGGGATTTCAAGAATCTCTCTGAGTACGTCGGAATAGGTAATGCCCTGGTTCTCGATACAGGTAGCAAGCCCGAAATCAACGGCAGCCAGACAGATATTTTGAATAACCAGCCCGGCATCCAGATAGGTGCCTTCAATTGGGCGTGATTTATCGCCAACAATGATGATCGCTGCGGGGGCGTCAAAATACCGGAATCCGCGTTCAACCCACTCCATCCGTTTGGCTTTATCTTCCCGTCCGATCCCCATGACATTAAACAATCGTTTTCCAATATCTACCTGCCGTTCCCGGTAAACAGTTCCTTTTTCCGGTTCAATCAGGATATGCCCCATCTCCTCAGGGGGGCCTTCAGGGCTGCGGAATCTATCCACATTGGCACGTTTAAGCTGCTCCAGAGGTTCTTCGGCAACCACAAAAAAATGCCACGGTTGTGCATTTTTCGTAGACGGTGCCCTGACAGCGATGGCAAGAATCCGGGTCAAAATCTCTTTGGACACCGGTTTGTGTAAATATCCGCGAACGCTTCTTCTTTGTTCAATGGCAGCCTTTAATTCCACTATATCCTCCTTGGCTAACGATTCCGTCTCATGTATTAAAACTTGTGGGCTGATGCCAGGCAGTTTAATGTCAACCGCAATAAATATTCAATACTTTTTATGCAAATTTAAATTTACGGCAGATTCCTGGTTGCCCGCAAAACAACTCTTTATCAAAACGATTATCCAATGTATAAACTTTTATTATTATGATGAACACAAAACATATCACCAATGTACATGCAGCGGATCAGGACCCGGCCATTCATCACCTTAAGGCCAGGGTATATTATGAAGACACAGATCACTCCGGCGTGGTTTACCACGCCAACTATCTGAAATTTTTTGAACGGGCCAGGGAAGATATATTCGGTGTTCAGACCCTGGTCCGGATGTGGAACGACAAAGGCATCGGCTTTGCTGTATACAAAGCGGATATCGGCTACCATGACGGGGCGCAATTCGGGGATCTGCTGGATATCCGAACCACCTGGGAAAAACAGGGGCCCTACCGGGTGGTGTTTTTCCACAGCGCCTGGCGTCCAGGCCAAAACAAGCCGGCAGTAACCTGCACCCTGGAACTGGTGTGTCTGGGGCCGGGCAAAAAGCTTTTGCCCATTCCTAAATTCGATTTTTTGGATTAATTTTACAACTTTTTTACAATCGTTTTACCGCGATTTGACACATGACTTTTTTCAATGGGTTATCCTTG
>QKDP01000184.1 GCA_003252055.1 Desulfobacter postgatei
CGGTGACAATGCCCGTGGCAGGCGTTACCCCTTGCAGCCATTGCCAGGCCCGGGCTGCCTGCACAGGCGACGACCCCACAAGCTGGCACCCGGGGAAAAACAAAATATCCGAATGATCCATGCCTTGGGCGTGTCTTTCAAAAAAACACGCGTCTCCCATGGCATGGGCCATCTCCTCCAAGGCAAAGGCATGGGCCGAAACCGGCATTCGCTTGTCCTCAAGCATTTGCCGTCTTGCCTGCAGACACAAGTCCGCCATGGAGAAATCATTGGGACATACCGTGGCGCAAAGATCGCAAAGGGTGCATGAGTTGACCATCAAATTGGCCTTGCGCTCCCCCATGACAATGGACAGGTTGTTGTAAATTTCCCTGGCATACCGGCCGGGAAATCCCCCAAAGGATTCAATAAAACTGTTACAGGCCTTGATGCAGCGGGAACAGTCGCACTGGTGGCACCGGGCCGCCTCGGCCGCTGCCAGGTCAGGATCCGGCGCAAAGGCCGCCCCGGTTATTGTCTTTTCAAACCCGGTCCCGGGTTTTGGCGTGATTCTGGAAAGATCCGTATCCAGTCGGGTGATAAACACACCCTCTTTATGCCTTCCTGCGTCAAGGGAGACCCCGGATAAAATCCGGTCAATGGAGGTGGCCGCCTTTCTGCCTTGGAAGGCCTGCATCACGGGGCTTTGAACCGCATCGGCACGTAAGCCGTCACTGGAAAATCCGCCGTAAAAAAAACGGGATTCTCCCTGCCTTAATGAAAAGGAATCAACATCGTCCGGAATGGATGAGAGATCCGACTCGCCATGGGCATCCATGCCAATGAACAGGGCCGGAAGATCTGCGGTCCGGTCTTTAAAGGTTGAAAAATCCGTATCCGGAAAAAAAGAGACGCCAAATCCTGTAAGACGGCGGATCTCCCTTTCAAAAACCGCCCGGGGCAGAACCGAAGGATCAATCCGGTTCAGATGTCCGCCCAGCCGGTTTTCCGAATCAAACACGGATACGGCATACCCTTTCAGGCTCAAATCCCAGGCGGCCACAAGGCTGGATGCGCCGCTGCCCCAGATCCCGACACTCTTGCCCTTGGCCGGGGCCTTAAAATATTTTTTCTGCCGGCTTCTCAAAGCGGCACAGGCCCGCTCAAGGCTGCCGATGGCAAGGGGCGCGTCAACGGACCTTCTGACACATTCATGCTGGCAGGGATGATCGCAGATCCGGGAAAGCACTTCAGGCAAAGGCAAGGTTTTTTCCAATACTTTAAACGCATTGTCAAAAGATTTGCCGGCCATGTGCTGCAAAAAGGACTTCACATCCACATGAAAGGGGCAGGACGCCGTGCAAAAAGCCGGTTCCTCCTGGATACACCGCTGCTCAAATTGAATTAAGGTATCTTTGTCCATACGGTTCTCTCAAAAAGGACCCAGGCCGTCCACAGAAAGTCTGATCCTGCAAACGGCCTGTTGATGTGAAAGGATTAAAGCGCCTTAAGTCCGGCCAATACCTTATCCGGGGTGGCGGGCAGGGCCTTAATCCGGACACCGCAGGCATTGTAGATACTGTTGATCACCGCTGCATGGGGGGCGGTCAGGGGCAGCTCGCCCACCCCGGCCGCGCCAAAGGGGCCGTGCTCCCTGGGTGACTCAACATAGTGCAGTTCCATGTCGTCAGGAATATCCTTAATATAGGGGAATCCGGCACCACGCATGTTAGAATGCTTTTTAATATCTTCGTAGTCCTCGGTCAGGGCAAGTCCGATACCCTGGGCCAGGCCGCCGTACATCTGGCCGTCAACCACCAGGCGATTGTTGATCTTGCCCACATCCGCCACAGCGGTCATCTTGGTGACTTTGGCCTTGCCCGTGGTGGTATCCACACAAGTTTCCGCCATAAAAACCCCATACATATAAACGGCAAAGGGACTGCCCTGGCCGTTTTCGTCACACACCTTGGCAGGGGCTGTCCATTTGCCGTCATATTCCACAGGAATATGTTCAGCCTTCATCTCTTCGTAAGTACGGAAGGTCCCGCCTTTTTTTCTCATGCCACCCATGAGCAGTTCACAGGCCGCTTTTACAGCCTGTCCCGTCACCACCTGGGAGCGGGAACCACCGGCCGGACCGGAGTTCGGGGTGATGGCGGTATTGTTCATTACAAGTTTGATCTGATCAGGCGCAATTCCCATGGGACGAAGCGCTTCATGGGCCGTTCCCAGGGAACCCATGTCCGCGCCCTGGCCGTGGTCTTCCCAGGAGTTGAACAGGGTAATGGTGTTGTCCTCGTTGAGTTGCACCCGGGCCTCGGAACCGTCCGGGCCGTCCAGGCCGCAGCCGTAGACGCCGATTGAAATACCCACACCGCATTTTTCAGTGTCCGAAGATTTGTCGGCAGCCGCCTTTTTGGCTGCCTCGTATTTGGGCTTGAGAAGGTCCAGCATCTCGGGCAGGCTCCAGGAATCAGGGGTCTGGCCCGTGGGGGTGGTGGCCCCTTTTCTGTAAACATTTTTATACCGCAGATCAAAGGGATCCATTCCCAGTTTTTCCGCCAGGATATCCATGAGACATTCCGAAGGGAACTCTATTTCAGGCGCCCCATACCCCCTGAAAGCAGATCCCCAGGCATGGTTGGTGCAGACCGTGCGGCCTTCGCCACGGATATTTGGAATATCATAACCGGCACCGATAAACTGGGCCCCGCGCAGGGTCAGAAGGTCACCGAACTCGGAATAGGGTCCGTGGTCCACAGTCCAGTCCGCTTCCATGGCTTTGATGTCTCCATCTTTGGATGCGGCCATCCGGACATTGGTAAAAAACGGGGAGCGTTTGCCCGTATAGGTCTGCTGTTGAAACCAGGTGTAGTTGAGGAACACGGGTTTGCCCGTGGCAAGTGCTGCCACACCCACCAGCGCTTCCATGGTGGGGGAGAATTTATAGCCAAAAGTGCCGCCGGTGGGATTCTGAACCAGGGTCAATTTTTCAGGTTCAATACCGATACCCGGTGCAATCATGGCCAGGTGGAGATGGATGCCGATGGATTTGGAGTGGATCGTAAGCGTGCCGTCTTCACCGGGATAGGCAAATCCCACATCCGGTTCAATGGGCATGTGGGGCTGGCGGCTCACGTAAAAATCATCTTCGGCAATCACGTCTGCCCCATCAAAGATGGGGGCAGTCTCCGCGCCTTTTTTCAAATTCTGAATATAGTAGACATTGGGGGTGCCCGGATGAATCTCAATGGCGTCTTCGGCCATGGCCGCCGGCGCATTCATGTATTCAGGCAATGGTTCCAGATCCACTTTGACCTTGGCGGCAGCGGCCTTGGCATTTTTTTCCGTATCTGCGCACACGATGGCAATGGCATCGCCGAACTGAAAGACTTTCTCGTCACAGAGGATGGGCCGGTCCCAGCCGTCGCCTTTATTTGTCGGGAATGTGATCAGGCCGGAGATCCGGTTCTTGCCGGAAATGTCCTTGTGGGTGACAACTTTGTAAACACCCGGCATGGCTTCGGCTTCGGAAACGTCAATGCCCTTGATGTTGGCATGGGAAATTTCAGCCTGTACCAGTGCAAGACGCAGGGTTTCTTCAGGCATTTTAATCCCTAAGTCCGCACCGAAATCACAGGTGCCCGTAACTTTGGCCACTGCAGAAGGCCGCGGGTATTTTGTTCCCCAAATCCGGCCGTCTTCGGGAATCTTAAACATCAGTTCATCCATGGACATTTCGCCGTTGACGACCTTGGCCGCAGCCATGACTGAATCCACCAGCTGCTTGTAACCGGTACAGCGGCATGCATTTTTATATTTCTGGAACCACTCCCTGACATCTTCCCTGGTGGGCTTGGGGATGGTATCCAGCAATGCTTTGGTGGATACAATGAAACCCGGGGTGCAAAAACCGCACTGCGCACCGCCATGGGCCATCCATGCCACCTGGATGGGATGCAGTTTTTCAGGCGTACCGATGCCCTCTACCGTGGTGATTATTGATTCATCCGGCACCCGTTTCATCTTGGTGATACAGGATCGCACCAGTTTGTCATTTAAAATAACAGAACAGGCGCCGCATTGCCCTTCTGAGCACCCGACCTTTACGCCCGTCAGATAAAGGCCGTTTCTCAATACAGAGGACAGCATATCATCTTCATTCACAATG
>QKDP01000007.1 GCA_003252055.1 Desulfobacter postgatei
GAAACCGCCGGTGCTGAACTTGATGCCGAAGGTTTGAAAGAATTGCTGGACATTGAAAACATTATCGGACTGGGAGAAATGATGAACTTCCCCGGTGTGATGTTCGGGGATGCCGGCGTCTGGGCAAAGCTTGAGATGTTTCGCGGGAAAGTCCTTGACGGACATGCACCCGGTTTAAGCGGCAGGAACCTGAACGCTTACCTGACAGCCGGCATCGGCTCCGACCACGAATGTACCACACGGGAAGAAGCCCGCGAAAAACTGCGGAAAGGCATGCACATCATGATCCGTGAAGGTTCATCTGAGAAGAACCTGGAAACCCTGTTACCATTGGTAACTGATAAAACTTTCAACCGATGCTTTTTCGTGGTCGACGACCGCGATTGTGCCGATCTTCAAAAAGACGGTGATATCGATGCAGTGGTCAGAAAAGCGATTCAACTGGGTCTCGATCCGATCCGGGCCATTCAGATGGCAACTATTAATACGGCTCAGTATTTCCGCCTCCCCGGATTGGGCGCAGTCGCTCCGGGATACAGGGCAAACCTGACAGTTGTGGATGACCTGAAAAACCTTAAAGCGGACCGTGTTTTCTACGATGGGAGATTGGTTGCCGAAGCGGGGAATCTGATTCAATCCATCACGCCAATAACTGATGATAAACTCACGCATACTGTAAAGATAAAGCCGTTTGATATCGAAGCGCTCAAAATTCCCGCCAGAGGTGAAACCTATCCGATAATCGAATTGGTCCCGAATCAAATCGTCACAAAACATATCGAGGATACGGTGACCGTTGAAAACGGATTCATACAACCGGATATATCGAGAGACATCCTGAAGCTGGTAGTGGTGGAACGTCACCGGGCGACCGGTAATATCGGCCTGGGCCTGGTCAAAGGATTCGGGCTGAAAAAAGGCGCGCTGGCTTCTTCCATCGCCCATGATTCTCATAACATTGTCGTCGCCGGCACCAGCGATGAAGATATCTTTGCGGCGATAAAAGAAATAGAACGCATCCAGGGTGGAATCGCGATTGCCAGTGAAGGAAAGATCCTCACTTCGCTGGCCCTGCCCATTGCCGGTCTGCTTTCGGCAGCCCCACTCCAAGAGATGGTTCTGAAATTTGAGGAACTTAAGAAAGCCGCAAAGGTTCTCGGCTGTATACCTGTAGCCCCCTTTGCCGTCCTTTCATTTTTAGCTTTGCCAGTAATTCCGGAACTCAAACTGACCGATCAGGGATTAGTAGATGTTCTTGCCTTTAAACTTCTCTGACCATATGAGATGGAATCCGAGCCTGCAATCTTAGAGCCTGTTTGGTAATTACTGTACGGGGAAAGAAAACTGACTTAAAGCCAGCAACTCCTTTTCCCCGTATTTATCCATTTTTTATCCGGCCAGATTGGTTTCTGCAAACTCCCAGTTGACCAGATGTTCCAGATATGCGTTGATATAGTCCGCCCGCAGGTTCTGATAATCCAGATAATATGCATGTTCCCATACATCAATGGTAAGGATCGGAGTCAGCCCCTGGGCAACGGGTGTATCGGCGTTTGCTGTTTTAATAATTTTAAGTGCATCATCATCTTTGACCAGCCATGCCCATCCGCTGCCGAACTGGGAGAGCGCTGCGGAGGCAAAGGCTTTTTTGAATGCGTCATAACTGCCGAAGTCCGCTTTAATTTTTTCGGCAATGATACCGGCAGGCACACCGCCGCCACCCGGTTTCATGCTGTTCCAGTAGAAGGTGTGGTTAAAGACCTGGGCAGCATTATTGAAAATACCGGTCTCATCGGCGATGCCGTAGGTTTTCTGAATAATTGCCTCGATAGCCTGGTCGGCGTAGGCGGTTCCTTTGATCATCCGGTTCAGTTTTTTTACATACCCGGAATGATGCTTCCCGTAGTGAAAGCGAATTGTTTTTTCAGAAATATACGGTTCCAGGGCATCGGCTTTGTAGGGCAGAGACGGCAGTTTTATCGTTCCATCCCCAGGGTTTATACAGCTGACACCGGCCATCTGAAACAGTGCAAGGGCACCCGCACCGGCTGAAAGTTTTAAAAATTTTCTTCTGTCCATGCCACCTCCTTTTTTAAGTTTGAAACAGGTATTGCGACCCTTTTTGTGCTGTCTTTTTAGGCGTGCGTTCCGGGAATACAGCGCATCGATTCTGTGCAACCGGCTGTCAGTTTAAGCCCCCGGCTTTGGCCTTGTCAATAAAAACCTGGTGGGTTAATATTGGCTGCAAATCATATGATATTTCCAGATGTATATAACAGCCATGGGCTGACCTGGTTTTTCACCGTGGTTCAGCCCACAACGAAAATTGAAAGATCTGTGTAGATTACACAGACTTTCTTATAAAAAGGAACTGAGACAACAGCTGAAAATAGATGAATGAAGACACGCTCATACAGGTTGCGGGAATTCTGGTCGCGGCCACCGCCTGTCAATGGCTGGCCTGGCGGGTAAAGATTCCGGGAATTGTTTTTCTTCTGGTCACCGGGATTCTGGCCGGTCCCGGGCTGGGACTTTTGAACCCCCAAGAAATGATGGGGGATCTTTTTTTTCCCTTTGTGTCCATGTCCGTGGCCCTGATTCTGTTTGAGGGGAGCCTGACCTTGAATTTTGCAGAAATCAGGGGGCTTCACATCGTGGTCCGGAATATGGTGTCCTACGGCATGCTGGTTACCTGGATTATCACGGCCCTGGCAGCCCGGTTGGGGCTGGGGCTGTCCTGGCAGATCAGTGTACTTCTGGGGGCCATCACATCCGTAAGCGGTCCCACCGTGATCGTGCCCATGCTGCGCACAGTCCGGCCCAACCACAACATCGCCAATATCCTGAGATGGGAAGGTATCATTGTGGATCCCATCGGTGCGGCCATGGCGGTTCTGGCCTATGAATTCATCATATCGGGATCGGCCCAGCAGGCCATGGGCCATACCATACTGGTGTTTGTCCGGCTGGTGGCCACGGGTGCAGCCATTGGTGTGGTCTGCGGCTACGGGTTTGGTATGGCCATCCGCAAACACTGGATTCCCGAATTCATGCACAACCTGTTTGCCATCTCCCTGGTTCTGGGCGCGTTTGTGTTTTCCAATCATCTGCAGCATGAATCGGGCCTGGTAACGGTCACCGTCATGGGCATCTGGCTGGCCAACATGAAGGATGTGCCCATCGGAGATATTCTTGATTTCAAGGAACACATCAGTATTCTGCTGATTTCTGTTCTCTTTATTATGCTGGCCGCCCGGCTGGATATCGATGAACTGATCGCCCTGGGCTGGAGGATGAGTTTCTTATTCATCGCCATTCAGTTTCTGGCCCGTCCCATGAACATCATGGTGTCCAGTATCGGCTCCAGCCTGACCTGGCCGGAACGGCACATGCTGGCCTGGATTGCCCCGCGCGGAATCGTGGCGGCAGCTATTTCAGCCTTGTTCGCCACCCATCTCCAGAAGGCAGGCTACCCGGATGCCCGGGTGCTGGTGCCCCTGACTTTTTTTATTATTATTTCCACGGTCCTCGTGCAAAGCGTTACGGCACGCCCCATTGCCCTGTGGCTTAAGGTGGGCGAGCCCATCCCCAACGGCTTTATAATCTTCGGAGCCAATCAACTGGCGCGTGCCATCGGCAAAGCCTTGATGGATCTTGGGTTTCAGGTTCAACTGGCCGATACCGGGTGGGATCAGGTGATGAAGGCCAAAAATGAGGGGCTGCCCACATATTTTGGCAATCCCGTGTCAGAACATGCGGACCGGCATATTCAGCTGGTAGGCGTCCGGGGGGTGCTTGCCCTGTTCCCCCATGAAGCGGCCAACGTGGCGGTAGCCATTCATTATCGTCTGGAATTCGGGGCCGATGAAATTTATATTTTGCCCTCCCGGCCGGAAAACAACCGATTGACGGCAGACCGGATGTCCATCCAGAACCACGGGAAAATCCTGTTTGGAAAAACAGCCTCATATCCCGCTCTATCCACCGATCTGGCCCGGGGTGGACAGATTATCACCACAAAACTGACGGAAAAATTTACCCTGGAACAATTCACGCAGAAACACGGCCACAAGGCCCTGCTGTTATTTGCCGTGGACAAAACCAACCGGCTTCACGTGTATGCCCACGACAGCCA
>QKDP01000134.1 GCA_003252055.1 Desulfobacter postgatei
CCGGCATCACCATGTCGTCAATGAAATGGCAGGCCAGAAACCAGTCATCGGGATGAATGTCCGCCTGGGCAATGATCCGGCCCATGCCGAACCGCCCGCCCCCGGGGTCCAGGTCAAGCACCCGGTGGATCAGGCGCATGGGCCCGCCGGGCAGCCATTGGTTTCTTCCTGTGCGCTTTCCTTGAAAATCCGTGCCGAACGCGGTTTCAAGGTCCCCTGTGCGAAGTGCATCCACCTGCAAATCATTCAAGGTCAACCGCTTCACCGGAGCAAACCATGCGGGCGGCGGCCCCTGGATATTCATCTCCTTATCTTCTTTTTTCAGGATAATGCCACCGGAATTTTCCACCTCCTGTTCGGTGAAAAAGCCTGCGCACCCATCGCGCATGGAGATAAAAGGCAGCTGATTAATGTATCCCTGGTAGTGAAAAAAGAAAAGATATATCTCCCCCTGCCTTAAGAACCGGTCAATCTCAATATGGTATTCAATGGTTTCACCAGGCATTGGCAGGCTGCGGTGAAACGTTACCTTGGCATCGAGCAGCCGGTATTTTCGTTTTCCTTTGACCACATGGTCTATGCCCAGCCAGGAGCAAAGGAAAAGATCAGCCTGACCCGCTTCAATGGAGATGGAAACCGGGGCTTTACCGCCGTCCAGGTACCAGGCATTGTCACGCACATCATGCTGGGTGACCACTTTCCCGGACGTTAGGGAGAGTTTTTCCCCATGTACGGAAATAATCCGGTCCACCAGCATCAACGGTTCATCCGGCAAACGTACCCGGACCGGATAGGTGTCAATGATATCGAAATCGGGACCCAGCACGTTTCCGGCCTTTCCAACGGCAAATTCAAGGCATTGGTCCCGGTCCATAAACAGATCGGGAAGGTTGGGAATATCCTGGGGCTCAAAGACCGGTTCCAGATCCATTGACGGATTCCACCCATCTGGCATTGCACCGGCAATAGCGGCAAGCTGTTCAGCCATGGCCTGGGTGTTTTGGGCGGATAACTCCAGGAAGCGCTCATGGGCTCTGGCCGTAATCTCCTGGGTATGGGCCAGCAGTCCCGGAATTGTGTCACAAGGAAACGGCAGTGGCGTATTGAGCGGCTCAATACGGAAATCAAATGACGTTTCCTGCCGGGCCGGTTCAAAAGCATCGTTGGCAATCAAGGCCCTGGGAAAAGGCGGACGGGTCACAGGGATTCTGATACAGGTGGATGTCCGCCCGTTGTTCTCCCGGGTCACCACAGCGTTACATGTGTCTGCACTTGGCCCTGAATGATGACAGCCTGACAAAATAACATGCCCTGCAATACCATCCCGGGTCAGGCATCCTGCCACAGCTGTCTTGGGAACGCCGGGTAAATCGTGCAAAGGCGCGGGAAATTTTCGGGTGTAAAGAGACAATGCGGCAGCCGTAACGGTAAAAAGGCCTGCGGCAGCCCCGGTATGGCCGGACAAGGCAGACGGACAGAAAACCGGCAAAGCGCTGTCAAGCCCGGACACCTCCCCTGCCCCCAGAAAATGAGCCGCACTGTGCGTCACTGCACCAAGCCCGATATGATTTAAATCCATACCGGCATGATCCAGAGCCTTTTGTAAAGAGTTTTGGACAACCGCTGACCGTGAGATTTGGGCCTGCTCCCCGGTTTCCCCGGCAAGTGCGGCACCGCCTGCACCGCCCACACCATTGACCACGGCATAAATCCGGTCATTGTCCCGTTGCGCCGCATCCAGGGGTTTGAGCACCAGGGCCACAGCGCCTTCCGAAGGCAGGGCCATGGGGTCCGTGCCGGTCAACACCAGATCCCGGGTAAAGCTTCTGATGTCGGCGGCAAGATCCACGGCTGCACATAAAAAGGTGTCGGTCTCCCCTGCGGACAGGGATTTAACGGCAATATCAATGGCCGTCAGCCCCGAAGCTTCATCCGCAGAGAGGGTAAAGCAGGGGCCGCCCAGTTTAAATGCCCGGGCTAGGCGGGAGGCCACAATGCCCCCAAGGGCACCCAGTGTTGAATCAAAATTGAGTGACGGTCCGATGGCGTCCAGCAGGTCATTGGATACACCGTTTCCCTGACCCTGGATTTGCCACCTTAAATGGTAGTCCGTCGCCCCGAAATCAAATTCAATGCCCACGGCACAGCCCATGTTTACCCGGGGTGGTTGTGACGCATCCGGTTTGGGAGAGATACCGGCATCTGTCAGGGCCGCCATGGCTGCTTTGAGCATGATCAGATGCTGGGGCAGAATCCGGCTCATCTGGTTGGGGGGAATATTAAAATCTTTGAGATCAATGCTCAGATCGTCCATGAACAGGGTTAACGCGTTGCGGACGTCAGGGGGCAGATGATCAAACCTGCGCCATCTGCTTTCTCCAGATCCGGCGACAGTGGATTTTTCGCCCAAAATGAGCTTGGAAAAATCCCCAAGGCCGTCCGCACCACCCGAGATCAGCCCCATGCCCACAATGGCACAGGGCACGCTTTTTGGGGCCTGGGCAGGTGCAGCACCCGCCGCATGAGGGCGCGATTCAGCCTTAAAAGATTCCACAAGAATCTGGGCATTGATGCCGCCAAACCCAAATGCAGAGACGGCAGCCCGCAAAGGCCGGCCGTCGCCGGCAGGTATCCAGGCAAAAGGCTGATCCTGAACCCTGACACCGGTATTCTTAAAAGGGGAGTCATCGGGCAGCGCATTGAAATTATTGGATGGCGGCAGCACCTCCTGGTTCATGGCCATCACCGTTTTGATGAATCCGGCAGCACCTGCACCGGTCAGCAGATGGCCGATATTGGACTTTACCGAACCAATGGACAAGGCGGTATCCATGCACTGATATTTTTGACGCATCTGCATGATACTGTGGACTTCCACCTGATCCCCCTTGGGGGTTCCGGAACCGTGGCACTCCATGTACTGGATATCATCAAAGGACCAACCGGCCATGTCAAAGGCACCGGTCATGGCCCGGACCTGACCTTCACTGGCCGGAGCCACCAGGTTGCCTTCAATATCGTTGCTCACCCCCCAGCCTTTGATCACGGCGTGGATGGTGTCTTGGCAGGCCAAGGCGTCGTCCAGGCGCTTAAGCAAGACCAGGCCTGCACCCTCCCCCACCACCAGACCATCGGCATCCCGGTCAAAGGGGGCGCACCGGCCCGTGGACGACAGGGCCTGGAGCTGCGTAAATCCCACCTGGGTGTAGAGGGACTGGGGTCGGGATACTCCGCCTGCCACCATGGCATCCGCCCTTCCGGAGAGCAGTTGTTCGCAGGCAAGCTTTATGGAAAACAAAGAAGACGCACAGGCGGCATCCAGGGTAAAACTGCCGCCGGTCAAGCCCAACAGCCTTGCCAGAATAGACGCAGGTGCCGACAGCATGCCCGCACCCCAGGCTTGTTGCCAAGAGGGCATGGCAGGGTTTGACGCCAAAAAAAGATCACGGGTCAGCCGTGAGGCGCCCGGTGTGGGCAGGGCAATGGCAGCCAGCACAACCCCTGTGCGCGCCCGATTTGCTTTGGAAAGCCGTGCATTGGCCATAAGATCAATGCCGGCGGCAAGGGCTAAATGGTGAACCGGGTCCAGGGCATGGAAAAAATCATTATCCAGACCATGCCCGGCCATATCCGCCCCGCAAAAATCAAAATCGGAAGGATTAAACACCGATGGGGAAATCAGCCCTGCAAACCTGCTGCGGGCCTTATCCGGCACCGGGGTGCCGGCGCGGTTGTCCACCATGATGTCAGGGGACACACCCCACCGGTCTGGGGGGACCTGGATTACACTTGATTTTTTTGCCATGACATTGGCAATGAACTGCCGAATGTCACGGGCACCGGGGAAAATACCGGACATGCCGACCACGGCAATATCTGCGCGTTTTAAACTCATGGAGCCCATATAGTTGACCCGGCAGAAGATTGCAAGACAGCTTTGTAAAATTTGTGTAAAACGCTTGCAAGGTCATTCGCTTTGGAAATTAAAAAAGGTCAAGACTGATAATCTGCGGTTCTCATCTGCTTAAAAAAGGATAAGGGTAACGAAGAAGGATTTGATTTTACCCGAGTATCTAAATTGGTACATAAGTCAACGGGATGCGCAGATTTTTTTGACCAGCCGGGCCAA
>QKDP01000113.1 GCA_003252055.1 Desulfobacter postgatei
TGATGGAGACCAACGGCAAGAGATAGTCGTCATTGTGCGTTCCGTAGGTACCGGGAACTACCTCTCGGCGCATGCATTTGCGGTTGCAAATGGCAAACTGCTTTTTTGTGCCTCGGTGGAGGGGCTCGCCGCAGATGCCGATCCCGTCGCAGCTCTTCTGAAATCCAGGAAGGTTGAAGAGTCAAGGTAACTCCTGGATACCTCAATCAGTCCAAGCCCTCTGACAGTATCCATCATAATCGTGCCTCGATTTTGTCCAAAAATCGGGACCAATTCTGTTTTCCACTCACCCCCTTTTCATTATTAAGTATAAGGGGTTGAGCGGAAAACAATTTGACGAACTCAGGAACATCCTTGGCAAAATCCTTCCGCAACTATGACAAGGCCCCTAAAAGAAGAACCTCTATTTAAACCCACGGCTGTCGCCTTTTTTTGTATGCAAAGGGAAAAAAGGCACAAAAAAGTTGTGAGTTAAAATGTTTTCAACTCTGGGTAAGTTGTTCATACGGGCCCACTCCTTCCTTGTGTACCTCTTCAACCAGGTCGATTGGATTATCGCAAAAAATCGACTCTAAAGACTTCTCTGTATCAAAACATTCTTTAAAGCCCATAATGAGGTTCTCATGGTCCCATCGGGTAATGTAGTACACCACCAAATCAGGCAACCTGGTAAATACGGTCTCCCCGGGAAAAGGGTCAATAAAAGAGGATTCCTGTAGTTTTGTTGCAGACAGGGTCTGTGGTTTGTAGAAGTTTTCCAGAAACATCAATTCCGGCGGCATTGATGCCTGCAGACCTACCTGGCGCAGCACACGTAACATCACATTCAGGCTTTTTGTACCCAAATTCGCCAGCCAGAATGGGGCATAAATTTCTCTTGGTTTGTTCAAGTTCAAATACGACTTTACCTTCAGAATCAGTGTTGCCAGATCCACAGCATCAGGATCAACGAAGTGATAGGTCTGACCACTGAACTCATTCCTCTTCCCAAGAATATAATCAATGAAATAGGGGAGTTTTCTCGAATTGGAATAGGAATGCAGCGTATTCTTTTTCGTGAACAGTACAGGCATGGATTCATCAGCAATGGAAAAAAGCATGCGGTGAAACCCCTGGATCTTATGGTCATGGGCACCGTAGACAATGGCCAGCCGGATACAGGTGTAATCCAGTCCCTGCTCCTGTGCCATTTTTTTAAGAGTGATTTCAGCCATCAGTTTTGACTTGGCATAATTGGAAAGGCCAGGAGTAAGGGGGACCGTATCGTCTTCACTCAGGTTTTCTCCGACAGGGAGCGTCGCTGACGAGCTGATGTGAATAAGGGGGATCCCAAGGCTCAAGGCAGCGCGCGCAAGATTGATCGCACCCAGGTAATTTACCTCGCAGGACAGTTTCCCGTCTGCTCCAAGGTTTGCCATGGCAGCATTGATGATAAAGTCTGGCTTGACCTGGCGGATATAATCACAGATATCCTCAGAAACACGTATTGACAGCTTTTTACTGCTGGGTGCCCGAATATCAACGGCCAAGTCAGGATATTTTTTATAATAATTGACAATGGTCCCGCCTATAAGCCCGGATCCGCCGACAAGAACACCTTTTTTCATCTCTGTCATGGCTCTCTCCCAGAATAATGAGGATTTTTGTCATAGATGCGGACAGCTCATACAGACAGGTTGTAGTCTTTCTTTGTGCTTATCGACAGATAAGCATCAAGATTGAATCTGTATAATTTCGATGTTTGCCCAAGCGGTTATTCTTTGTGCAGATTTTTTTTCGCTTAATTCCTTATAGCTAATAACGAGAAGGGGTTGAGCGGAAACCAATTTGACGAACTCAGAACCATTCTTGGGAAAATCCTTCTGTAACTATGATAAAGACCCTTTTTAGAAATAAGATTTATAAGTATCCCTATAAAAAGGGGTTATTCCGGTAACAGTGATATCGGTCAAGAGGTAGGGTAACGAAGCTGTATTCAAAAATTCGGCTTGACAAGAATTCTTATTCTCTTTTTTTAACGTTAATTATCTAGCTGTTCAATTAAATAATATCGATTATTTCTATCGATAAAAATAAGGAATTGGAAAGTCACTAACCATTGCATGAACTCTGGCCGCCAAACCTTTCGCTTCGCTTCAGGTTTGAAAACGGGGTTATGCATGTCGTTGGGAGTAACGATATCTTATATGGACGTCTCCATTATGGTACGATTATCCCAATCATCTCCCCTCAAATAAAAAAAGCGCCTGACCACAACGGATCAGACGCCTTTCTAATCAACTATTTCAATACCAGACCTACACCGGTCGAATCTCCCTCTTTGTCGGTCAGGTATTCCTTTACCTCACCAATAGATACTTCTTTCCGGTGAAAGATACCGGCAGCCAGAACAGCCTCAGCAGGCGTTTTTTCGAACACCTCCAGGAAATGTTCCGCCCATCCAGCACCGCTTGAAGCGATCGCCGGGATAGTGACGGCGGCACGCACGGCATTGATCAGTTTGATATCAAACCCCGAGTTGGTTCCGTCCTTATCGAAGCAGTTCAGGAGAATCTCACCCGCGCCCAATTGCTCGCAGACGTGAACCAGGGTAACCGCATCAACAGGACGTCCTTCACGCCGCATACTGTGATGCATTCGGTTGTTGTCAGGTGGTTCGCGATGATTAATTACCAGAGCGGAAAATTCAGACAGGTGCTGATCCTGTGAGTGTCGGAATAGCAAAAGTTGTGGATAAACGGTGGATGCATCAAATTTAACTCGAGATTTTTGCGTCCCTATCTCGGGAAAACCAAGAGTATTGAGAAAATACGATCCTAACTTTACTCCAAAGTAATTTCCACCTGTGATCATCTGGAGGAGTTGAGGTCCTTCCCGGATTGGGGCATGGAATTATCACCGGTTAGCATTTTTATTAATTTCTTCAAAATTGTGAATAGTGCGTATTGAGAATTTGCAAAATTGTTCCAGCTTACAAATTACACCTTACCTAAAGACAAGGCACCTGATAGAGTGTAGGTTATGTGGCTGTTTGCCACTAAGTGGCAGCCTGGGGTCTTTTAAAGAAAGCATCATTCCGAGCTTAATTACATACTCAGAATGCCCAGGCGACAGGGGCCATCCTGCACCTCAATGCAGGAAGTATGTTAACGGTGCAATCTTATTTATCTGATATTTTTGTACTATTTTTAATTGAACAATAAAGGAGTGGGTATGAAACCGAAGTATTACACGGGGGGCAGCCTGAGCAACAACGGTATGCATCGGCGCGATTTTCTCAAATTTTGTGGTATTGTCGCCGGTACACTCGGCCTGGATCTGACAGCCGTCCCGACGATTGCCGAAGTGCTGACCTCCGAGGACCGTCCACCTGTAATCTGGCTGCATTTTGCGGAATGTACCGGGTGCACCGAATCTATCCTGAGAACCTCTGCTCCCTGGATGGATGAATTGATCTTCAATACCATCTCGCTGGAGTACCACGAGACCCTGATGGCTGGGGCCGGTGAGAGAGTCGAACAGATCCTTGCAGCTGCTGCAACTGCCCACATGGGAGAATTTTTTTGTGTGGTTGAAGGTGCAATCCCGACTGCGGACGGTGGTATTTACGGCATGATTGGTAACCGAACCATGCTTGAAATCGCCCAAGATATTCTGCCAAAGGCTAAGGCGATTATCGCACTTGGTACCTGCGGTGCCTACGGTGGACTTGCGGCCGCCTCTCCCAACCCCACCGGTGCCAAAGGGGTGCAGAATGCCCTGCCGGATCTCAATGTACCGGTCGTCAACTTGCCTGGTTGCCCACCCAACCCGGTGAATTTTGTGGCACTGCTTGCCTCTTACCTGCTGAACAACCGTCTCCCGAAACTTGATGCATACGGGAGGCCCTTGTTTGCCTATGGCATGAGAAACCACGCTCAATGTCCTTATAGACAAAATGCGGAGCGCTGCCAGAAAAGCAATGGGTGCAAGGGACAGTGGACCTATAACAATTGCCCCAACATCAAGTTTAATGACAATACGAGTTTCGACATGCAGGCCGGCCACCCGTGTATTGGTTGCAGTGAACCGGATTTTTGGGACAAGATGAGCCCGGTTTATGGGGGGAGCCTC
>QKDP01000026.1 GCA_003252055.1 Desulfobacter postgatei
GTTCCCCATGAAAACCCCGGAATATCCCATGTGTTTTCCTGGCGGCCCGAAGAACTGGATCACACAGTATGCCAGATATTTGGTGCAGAACCGGAAATCATGGCCCGGGCAGCCCGGCGCATCGAAGCCGAAGAGTTCTTCGGGGTGGACTTGAATTTCGGGTGTTCCGTTGCCGCAATCTGCAAAAAAGGATGCGGGGCCGCACTTTTAAAAACGCCTGATAAGGCCATTGACATTGTCTCTGCCGTCAGAAAGGCTGTGTCATGCCCGGTTTTTGTTAAATTCAGAACCGGCTGGCAGGATGATCATGACTTTCCTGTGGCCATGGCCCGGGCCTTTGAAAATGCCGGGGCAGATGCCTTAACCTTTCATCCCCGGGTCGCCCCGGACAGAAGAAGCAGGACACCTAAATGGGAACTGATCGGCAAAGTACAGAACGCTGTCACCATACCCGTTTTTGGCAACGGGAACCTGTTTGCCCCCGAACATGGGATCAGAATGATCCGGGAAACCTGTTGCCAGGGGCTCTCCATTGGCAGGATGGCCGTGGCCCAGCCCTGGATTTTTGCCCAGTGGACAAAAGGCTTTAAACCGGAACCGTCCATTTATTTGGAAACCGCCCTGGACATGGTAAGGCTTTTAAGTACCCATTATGCAGACCATTTTGCCCTTAAGATGTTTAAAAAATTTGCCCCGTATTTCTGCGCTAATTTCAAATTCTCCAACGCCATTTTAAAATCCCTGATACGGGCTGAAAATATGAACGAACTTTGTGACAACATATGGCATCTTCTGGACCCGCCGCCCCAGACGTTACGCCTGCCCAATATCAATCTGTTCATTTGACCATCTTGTCTTTACAAAACAAATGCAGTAAAAAACAATGCACAGGGGGAACTAAAATGTGCCTGGATAAAAAAATAGATAAAAAAAATTTTTTTAAAAAAATAACAGTGCTTGCTGCCGGGATTTTAATTATCGGCTGTGCCGGCTGGCCCAAACCTGAACCCGCACAAACGGCCTTAGGAAAATGGCATAGCTGGCCCATCAATGCAGACGGCAGCAAAAAGGAGTGGCCCAGATCCACCCCGCAATACAAAGACAGCGAAACAGACACAAAAATGTGGATCAGCAACAATGCCGAACAAATCTGTCTGCTGGCTGAAATCAAAGATCCCGGGATAGCCCGGCAGTTGACCCAGGATGGTTTAATACTGTCCGTGGAAACAGAAGAAAAAGATGCCAAGCCTTTTTCAATCCAGCTCAAAGGCCACGCGTCATTCACGCCCCCTGGCAGACCTGGGCCCACGCCGGGTGTTAAGTTGCCGGACTCCCTGGTTGTGACCTATCCCTTCTCTTCCGGCCCCGTGACCATGTACATGAAGGAGGCCCGGGCCACAGGCATCGCCCTTGGCCTGGCAGATGCAGGCAGTGACACCCTGATTTTTGAAGCGGTGATCAGCCTTGATTCAATATTTTTTGACGTCCCCCGGATACCAGGTACCGTCATTCACATCGCTTTGTCAGCCAAAGACCGGTCTCCTGCCATGAAACGGCGGGGAAGTCCGGGTGGAAACAAAAATGACCGGCCCAGCGGCAGGCCTCCCGGTGGAGAACCGTCCGCACCAGGATCTTCCGGCGCCAAACACGGCCCCGGAAAACCCGATGACATGACAGGGACAAAAGCGCCGGATAAACCCTTTAGGGCCGCAGTTAAAATTACACTGGCCGGTCCTTCCAAATAACAGCCATGGGCTGACCTGGTTTTTCACCGTGGTTCAGCCCACAACGAAAGTTGAAAGATCTGTGTAGGTTACACAGATCTTTTTTATAAAAAACCCCGACGCTTAAGTAAACAATGACAGAAAACGATAAATTGAACCTGACACAGTTTGAATGTTTAGGATGCGGGGCCTGCTGCAGGCAAAGCGGCTACGTCCGCCTGGGTGCGAAAGAACCGGATATCATTGCCGATTTCCTAAATATGAATGTCCGGGACTTTATAGAAATCTTCACCTGTCTGACCCGGGAACGCAACGGGCTTTCAATCATTGATGGGCCTGACGGAACCTGTATCTTCCTGGACAGCAATGGCTGCCGCATCAATCCTGTCAAACCTGCCCAGTGCCGGGACTTCCCTGTCAAATGGCGGTTTTCCGGTTTTGACCAAATCTGCGAATGGGCACGAAAAAACAGTTCAAGTCCCAAATAACAGCCATGGGCTGACCTGGTTTTTCACCGTGGTTCTGCCCACAACGAAAATTGAAAGATCTGTGTAGGGTTACACAGACTTTCTTATAAAAATAGCCCCACAAGGAGAACTTAAAATAGAATGGTAAAAAAACTTGACTGCAGGAAAATGGATTGCCCGGCACCCGTGCTGGAAACAAAAAAATGCCTTGAAACCGAAGCATTGTCGCATATCCGGGTGCTGGTGGACAATGACGCTGCCGTCGAAAACGTCAGCCGGTTTTTAATCTATGCCGGTTTTAAAGTCGGTGTGGAATCCGAGGGAGCCATGTCTGTTGTCGAAGGCACCCGGGACCAGGCCGATGCCGTTAAGCTTGCTTCCGGGCCGGCCGGGCAGCCAGGTTCCGAAACCGGGTCATCGGCAGCGGACCGCCCGGTAAAAATCATGGTGATGGCCGCCTCCAACAAATTTGGCGTTGGCGATGATGAACTTGGCGCAAAGCTGATGATCAATTTCATCAAAACCCTCAAGGAGATGGGACCGGAGCTGTGGCGCCTGGTTTTTGTCAACCATGGCGTTACCCTTGCCACGGTTGATTCTGTGGTTCTTGATGATCTGCGCGCCCTTGAAGAATCAGGCGTCACCATTCTTGTGTGCGGCACCTGCCTGACCCACCTGGACCTGATGGAGAAAAAAGCCATTGGCCAGACCACAAATATGCTGGATATTATCACAGCCATGCAGTTGGCCGACAAGGTAATCAATCTGTAAACAGTAGACTCTATTTTCTGGTTACAAAAAATTCGTCGATGATATGATCGGCTTTTAGCCGGTTGCCGTAGATTTGGGCACTTTTCTCGTCCGTGAACTCAGATACCCGGACCAGATACCAGGTTTTGCCCCCGCCGGCCGTAACCGTCATGAAGCTCTCGACCCCCTTTTGGGTAAGAGTTGCCATATATTTGTCGGCATGGGCTTTTTTATAGTAAGCAGCCACCTGGATGGTAAACGGTTTTGGAACCACAACCTTTATCTGCTGGGCCGGCTGCTCCGCCGTTTTAAACATGTGAGAAAGCGTGCCCCATACAAAGAAAATAAGCCAGACACCTACGCAGGCAACCACGATGCCCCGCACCCGGCCCCACCATTTTTCCCGGGTCTGGAGCAAATTTAAAACAGCGTGTTTGGCTTTTCCGGTTCTGTCTGCGATAAAAGAGCCCCCGCCGGCCGCTTTTCTGCCGATTCCGGACATCAGGGCTGACATCCGGCCGGAAGTTTCCTGCCCGGTATAGATTTCTTCTTCCTGCCGCCACCCTGCCGGGCCATCTTCAAATACCTGGTCACCCAGACTTGCCAACGGGCCGTCGTCCCCTTGATCCCCGGGCGTAAATGTCGTCAGATCAGCCCTTTCATCCCCAAGGGAACCCAATCCCGGTTCCGGCATTTCCGGTTCCAGCTCCGGTTCAGGCATATCCAGGCGTTCAGACATCATGTCCCGGATCGCTTCCACCCGGGCCTTATCCTGCTGTGATGGTTCGTTGTCTCCGCCTGCCATCTCAGTCATATCCAGGAAAGACCGGTACAGGCGCCTTGCTGAAAAATCCATCCGGCCCTGGTCCAAAAACACATCCACCAGGATCCGGCAAAGGTCAGGATCCGCATACCAGATGTCTGCCAATACCGTCAGCATGGACTGGGTGGATGTCCTGGCAACATTCTGATCCTGGATGCGTTCAAGCCAGAACCGGGCAAGACTCTCGTCCTTGGGATTTTGTTCCAACCAGGCAGTGGCTGCACCCTGGATTTCCCGGCGCCGGCTGCCTGATGCCAGGTAGAAGCGCGCCAGGGAAGCGGTAAGCATGGGTCCTGCCCGGCGCACAGCCAAAGGCGATATCCAGGCGCTGTCATAGATCCGGACGGCCCGGATAAATTTTTTTTCAGCCCGGGTGGCAATACCGGAACGCTCCCACAACTGCCCCTCCCGGACCAGTCCCCTGATCCGCCAAAGCCCGGCAATATCCATGAATATACCCAGTCCCAGGCCACAGAGCACATACATCAGAAGGATAAATACCCAGGCAGGCATACCCGAAAGCCACCCGGACAACCGGGGAAACAAGATAAACCCAGAAGGCAGAACCATCAGGGTTGTCAGCCAGAACCGGACACTGATATGCCGGACCATACGAACCATATTAATATCCCCGTTAATAACGCACAAGAACGCCGCAGGCGCTTCAGCCTATAGTTTCTTGTATCTATTCTATAGTTTCTTGTAACCCCCGGCAAGGGTCCTGGCCCTTTTTCAACGCCACACGAATAGTACGGGAACCGTCGTCAGCCACCGGCTGTGGTGAATCGGTTTCTTCAGCCGTATTTTGCCGGGATGCGGCCAGACATCCCGTGGTCTTTCCCACTATTTCATACCGGATATCCGAAGGGATCAAAAAGTCACGTTCAGGCTCACCTTTCATGGCCCGGATCATGAAATCCGTCCAGATGGGCACAGCCCCGCGGCCCCCGGTAATCCCTCTGCGGTTTTTATCTTTAAGTTTTTTCTTCTTGTCATACCCGGTCCACACGGACACGCAAAGGGACGGAGTAAATCCGGTGAACCAGGCATCATTATAATTATCCGTGGTGCCGGTTTTCCCGGCTGCCGGGCGATTGAATCCCAGGCTTCTGACCCCCCTGCCCGATCCTGCGTCCACAACGCCTTCCATCATGTCCACCACCTGGAAAGCGGTTGCCGGATCCAACACCCGGCGGTCCTTGACAATATGTTCAAACAGCACCCGGCCCCGTGCATCTTCAACCCGCCAGAATAAAAACGGTTCATGGCAAATGCCCAGGGAGGCCAATGTGGAAAACCCGGCCGCCATGTCCATGACGCTGACTTCAGACGTACCAAGGGCCACGGAATATACGGATTTTAACGGACTTTTTACACCGCAGGCTTTGGCTACATCCACCACGGCAGCAGATCCCACATCTGCCACCAACTGGGCGGCAATGGTGTTCACAGAATTAATCAGGGCCTGCTTAAGAATCATGGGCCCCCTGAATTCTTTCTCAAAATTCTGGGGGTACCAGTCTGGTGCCCCTTTAATGGGAATGGCCACGGGCCTGTCCTGAAACACACTGGCCGGATTCAGTTTTCCATCCCTGAACGCGGCATAGTATAAAAAGGGTTTAAATCCACTGCCGGCCTGGCGTTTACTGTTCACAGCCCGGTTGAATTCACTGGCATAATAATCCCTGCCGCCCACCATGGCTTTAACCGCTCCGCTGGCGGTATCAATGGCCACCAACGCGGCCTGGGGTTTTTCTTCCCCTCCTGTATCCAGCCCCATGAGCTCATCAAGCCGGTCCATCCCTTCCATTACCGCGTTACCGGCATCGGCCTGGCGCCTTGAATCCATGGTGGAGTAAACCTTAATGCCGCCATGATACACCACATCCTCGCCGTACATTTTTACAAGGATTTGGATCAGAGCATCCAGAAAATAACTGCCGGTACGGGCATCTTTGCGGCCATCGTGCAGTTCCGGACGGATGGCATCAATCCCGGCCGCCTCATCTGCGGTGATAAACCCGGCAGCCACCATGCGGTTTAAAACCACCCGTCGCCGGGCAAGGGCCTTATCATAATGCTGGAAAGGGTTGTACTGGGTGGGAGATTTGGGCAGACCCGCAAGCAGCGCCGCTTCGGCCAGGGTCAAATCCTGGGCAGGTTTATCAAAATACATGCGGGCCGCCCTCTCAATACCCTGGGCCCCGGCCCCGAAATGAATCTGATTAATATAGGCCTCAAGGATCTGCTCCTTGGTATTGGCCTGTTCAATCTGAAACGCCACCAGCATCTCCTTGAATTTGCGCTGCCAGGTCTTTTCAAAGCTGAAAAACAGATTTTTGGCCAGCTGCTGGGTAATGGTTGAGGCGCCCTGGATCCGGCCTTGCTCAAACAGGTTGATATACAATGCTTTGAAGGTACGCAGCTTATTTACACCATGGTGCTCAAAAAACATGTGATCCTCGGTGGCGACAATGGCATTGAGAAAATCCGGAGATACCATGTCCAGGGAAACGGATGTCTTCTCGCCAAGGGCAATGAGCACCTGGCCGTCTGCAGCGTAAATCAGACTCTGGGGGGTTTCAATAATACGGCTTAAAGGCGAGGGCAGTTTGGGCAGGTCCCGGGAAATATGAAAAACCATCAGACAACTTGCCGCAGCAATGAGACCAACGGTGAGAAGCCCGGTATAGAACAGCAGACGCACCAGGTAAACCAGGTATGAAAACAGCCGCATCAGCTTTCTCCCTTCAGCACCAGGGTCAATTGCCAGACTGCCCATTCCCGGGCTTTGACCTCCACCACCCGGGATTCGCCCAGGTGCCGGAATTCAAATCCCAGGCAGATAAAACCGTCCTGGGCGGAATTGCCCACGCCCACCCGGTCAAGGGCGCCTTTTTCAGACAAAAGATCTTCTGTATCCAGAATCAGATTGGATCTCATGTCCCCGGGCAGCCTTGAAACGGCTGCAAAAAAAAGGGAGGCCGGATAGATTCTGCCAAAGAATTCAGGGGCATTGTCCAGGGTTCCCGGAGAAACGATCGGGCTGCCGTTGTTTCCCAGGGCCTGGACATCCAGATCCACCTGCTGGACAACCCGGTTCTGGGTATCAATGAAAAAAATTTTCATGCCGCCCATGCGGCCTTCGCAGAAAATCCGGTCTGCGGCACCGCCGTTGAGCAGCCACACCAGACGCACCGGATCAACCACATTCCTGCGGCGATCGGGGGATAAAGACAGATACAGTTCCCTGAACCGGTCTTTGTCCAGGTTAGCCCATTCTCCGGGCCCCAGCTTGGCCGAAAGGTCTGCAAAGGAATCTGCCGTTCGCACGGTTCGTCCGGCACTTTCCCGGGCAAGAGCCATCTGGTCCAGGGATTGCAGCGCACTGACCATGTGCCGACCCTCGTCCCAGATGGCACCGTTTTCAGGGCGGGCGTCATTGGTGGAAGAAAGATAACTGCCCACCAGTCGCTCGCACCAGTCAAAACGAAATTCAGAGACAACAATTATGCAGGTAAGCAAAAGGATGGCCAGATTTAAAACCGAACATATCCGTTTGATCCACTCTGTCAGGGTCCCTGGCCCATACCAGTTTTGCGCACGCAGATTCATAACAGAATAAAAAAGGGGGTTAGGCTTTACCCACAGCCTTCATTGAATCGTTGAACACAGCATACATCTGTTCATGTTCAGACAGGGCCACGGCCAGAATATTATTTACCAGGGAGGCGTCTTCCTGCTCAAGATCCTGGGATTTTATTACATAATTTGCGCTCAAATCCAAAGCAGTCATGGCATTGCCGGTCTCAAGATCCGGACCGAGCCGGACAAGACAGATCTTACGGCGAAGGAACATATCCATATTGTTCATGCAGGCAACTATGGCCTTGTCAGTATCAAAGGCGTCATCTACCACCACCAGGGGATAAACATAATATTCAAGATTTTTCAATGCCTGGTCCGGCGTTTCCGGCACATGGCCCTTCAACCCCGCATTTTCCAGACCAGCCAACATCCGGTTGCGGCCAAGGCAGGGTGCAATGCAGACCAGGGCCTGTTTCGGTCCGCCGGCCTGAAACTTAGGAATATCCGGGCCCATGGCCGCTGTGTTCCGCCCCAAACCGGTACCCCCGGATTTTCCGGCTGATGCCTTAACTGGAACTGAGGCCCCGCATTTGGGACATTTGAATGAAAAATCCTTGTTTTTTGGTATTTTATCATCGGGCAGGTTTGCATGACTCCCGCATATCAGGCAAGCAATTTTCATAATAAGTTGTCCTCCTATCCCCCATAACTGCGATCAATCTCAAGGGATTGAATGCCGCTGGTGGATTCGCCCCTGGCACTCTTAATCCGGTCAAGCCCCCTGCCCACAATATCTTTGCGTGACGCATAGGCTATGGCCGTATTTTCGTCTATCTTTCCCTCTTCATACAAACTTACAATGAACTCGTCAAAGGAAATCATGCCCTGGGGTTTACCCGCCACAATAATGTCATTAAAGGTTTTGCCTTCGGACTCCCCGTTTAAAATGGTATCTTTAACCCGCAGGTTGGTGGCCATGATTTCAAAAGCGGCCACGCGCCCTCCGCCCACCTTGGGCAAAAGCCGCTGGGCCACCACCCACCGGACAGTATCGGCCAGACGGATGCGAACTTGCGTTTCCTCTTCCGTGGCAAACATGCCCAGCAGGCGGTTGATGGTCTGTCCGGCATCCACGGTGTGCAGGGTGGAGACTACCAGATGGCCGGTTTCGGCAGCAGCCAGACCGATTTCAACCGTTTCCCGGTCACGCATTTCGCCCACCAGAATCACTTTGGGGGCCTGGCGCAAAGCCGCCCGCAGGCCCGAGGCAAAGGTGTCGAAATCCATACCCAGCTCCCGCTGGTTAAATGTGGAGCGTTTCTGGGTATGCTGGTACTCTATGGGATCTTCCAGGGTAATCACATGTACGGATTTGGTCTCGTTGATTTTGTCTAAAAGCGCGGCAAGTGAGGTGGATTTACCTGAACCTGTGGCACCTGTAACAAAAATGATGCCGTTCTTCTCCTCGGCCATTTTATGAAAACTTGCCGGCAGATTGAGCTTCTCAATGGAGGGGATCGTGGTTTCAAGTTTTCTTAATACAATGGCGTATTTGCCTGATCTAGAAAAGATGTTCACCCTGAATCTTGCCTTGGTGTTCAGCTGATAAGATAAATCACAGCTGCCTTCCCGCAACAGGGTTTCAAGCTGTTTTCTATCATTATTAATAAGATTAAGCGCCAGAACCTCGGTTTGAAACGGTGTCAGGATACTGAACCCCGGACCCAGATCAACGGCCGCAAGCCGGCCGGAACTTTCCACCTGAAGGGGTTTTCCCGGCGTAATATTCAAGTCCGACACATTATCGTGGGAATCCAGCATTCTGGCAAGAATATAATCAAGCTGCTGTTTTTTCATGCCTTGCTCCTGATGATTGGACAGAACCCGCGATCACGCTTCTGTGAAATCCGCAGGCGGATGTTTAAGAAACGGCCGGAACAATGATTTGTTATTTGCCTTTGAATAGGCGTCCTCGGAACTGATCTTGTTCTGTTTATACAGCGCCATGATGGCATCGTCCAAAAGCTGCATCCCGAACTGCTTGCCGGTCTGGATCATGGAAGGAATCTGATGGGTTTTGGATTCGCGGATGAGATTTCTGACCGCAGGGGTTGCCACAAGGATTTCCAATGCGGCACACCGGCCCCTTTTATCAACCCGTTTAAACAGCACCTGGGCCACTACGGCACGAAGGCCGTCTGCCAGTGTGGATCGGATCTGGGCCTGTTCGGTGCTGGGAAAAACCTCAACCAGCCTGTCCACGGTTTTATGGGCACTTGATGTATGCAGGGTACCAAATACCAGATGGCCGGTAGAGGCCGCCTCAACAGCCAGAGAAATGGTTTCAAGGTCCCGAAGCTCGCCCACCAGGATAATATCCGGATCCTCACGCAGGGCGCCGCGAAGCGCTGAGGAAAACGTTTTGGTATGGGTCCCCACTTCCCGGTGGTTCACAATACAGCGCTTGCTTTTATGAACAAACTCAATGGGGTCTTCCACGGTAATGATATGGTCTTTTCTGTTTCTGTTGGCCTGGTCAATGATGGCAGCAAGGGTGGTTGATTTACCGGAACCGGTGGGTCCGGTCACCAGGACAAGCCCCCGGGGCAGATCTGCCAGTTTTGAGATCACCGCCGGCAGCCCCAGCTGTTCGGCAGTGAGAATATTCGAGGGAATTTCGCGGAATACGGCGGATATGCCGTTTTTCTGCATAAAATAATTGGCCCGGTATCGGGCAAGGCCGGGAATTTCATACCCAAAATCAACATCCCCGGTCTCCTCGAATATCTTAATTTTTTCCTGGGAGGTGATTTCATAAAGCAGCCCCCGCAGCTTATCATTGGTCAGCTTATCGTATTTAATTCGCTCAATGTCGCCGTGAAGCCTTAACGCAGGCTGCTGCCCCGCAGTCAGGTGCAGGTCGGACGCCCCCTGGTCATTCATAAGCTTAAAAAACGCATCAATTTCAGCCATTTTTGCCCCTTGTTAGTTTAAGGAAAAAAATCAGGCCCGACGGATAAATTTCAGGGCCGAGTCTGACTCGTCGGCCGCTTTGTTTTCTTCTTTGGTCATCTCAAGCAGCTTTGAGTGCGATTCAAGCACTGAACTGATCTGCATTTCAAGCTGGATACGCTGGCGTTTAAGTTCCATAATATCGCTGTGCAACTGGGAAAGCCGTTTATGAGCCCGGCTCAGAATTTTTTCAGCCTCAACTTCTGCGTTGGCAATGGTTACCTGGGCGGATTTTTCAGCGTTTTCCTTCATTTGATCCAGCACCTTCTGGGACTGAATCATGGCGTTTTTCATTGATTCTTCACGTTTTCTATAACCCTGGTTTTCCAGATTCAGCCGGTGATTCTCCTGCCTGAACTTTTCCAGGGCAGTTTCCTGGAATTCAAGTTCCCTTGCCACGTCTTCAAGGAAGGCATCCACTTCCTGTACATCAAAACCTCTGAAACGGGTGGAAAATTCTTTTTGCTTAATCACCAGTGGTGTCACGCCCATTAGCAAACTCCTTTTTTGAGTTTTTTGTTTTTTCTTTTGACAAATGGCTAAACATGTATTTTGGCTTGATTGGATATAGTTTAGTTAACATTTTAAACAAAAAAGCCCAAACTTTTTTGAAAGAATGGACTTGGCCAACTGCCCTTTTTATGGCAACCCCGCTACCCATCCATGTTGGCGGGCCGGAGGCTTTGCGTCCCACTCTTTCGAGAGGTTTGCCTTTTTCACTTAATTCTATGGGGCTTAAATCTAAGCAGTTTACATGCCAGCTGTTTAATAAATTTAAAACCTTTTTATTTCAAGATGTTGAACTAAAGACAACAGGATGGGGTCTGTTTTAAAATTTACATTTTTTGTTCCATTGGCAACAAAAAATGTCAGATGGTTATATTTAATGGTGGTCACATCGAACGGGCCAGGCCAATCAGGCTCTTTACAACAAAATTCTGAAGAAAAATAATAACTAAAAATACAACCATCGGGGACATATCCAGACCGCCGAAGGTCACGGGAAGATGTTTTCGGATCTGGTAAAATACCGGTTCCGTGGCCTTGCGAAGAAACCGGACTATTGGATTGTACGGATCCGGATTCACCCAGGACAACACGGCCGAGGCAATAACAATCCACATATAAATGCTTAACGCATAGTTGAGGACAATGGCCACAGCCATAAAGAAATTAGACAATATCAGCATTCCACATCACCTTGGTTCAGGTTGTTTTTATGAAGCGTTGGTACCGTGAAACAGTTGAAAAGTCAAGTTTTTTTGACTTTTTCTCTACATTGTTATAAAAGTACCGAGCGTTTAGAGCTTGTTTGGTAATTACCTTTAAAAAAATACGATTAAATCATTTTGAAACAATTAATCCGTTTTATAAAAACACTTTTTGCAAGATCCCCCAAACGACAAAATGCCGGCACCACTATTCCCGAAACCCGGCCGACCGAACCGACCCCTGTGCCCGCGAACAGGGAAGCCGGGACGGTTAAAACGTCCCGGTCAAACCCCAGAAAACCGCGCTGGACATTGGACAACTTTCAGGTCGCCCCCCAGGAGGGCAAGACCCGGTTCCATGACTTCAAGCTTCCCACAGGGCTGATGCATGCCATCTATGACCTTAATTTTAAATATTGCACAGATATCCAGGCCCGTCTCCTTCCCCACACCCTTGACGGCCGGGATGCCACGGCCAAGGCCCAGACCGGAACAGGCAAAAGCGCCACCTTTATAATTACCTTGATCAACCGGTTTGTCCGCACATCCGTCAAACGGGAAAAAAAATACCCCCGGGCTCTGATCCTCGCCCCCACCCGGGAGCTGGTGTACCAGATTGAAAAAGATTTCAAGGGCCTGGCCAAATTTTCCCATCTTAGGATTGTCTCGGTTTTCGGCGGCACAGGTTATCAGAAGCAGCAGACCCTTCTCACGGACAAACCCGCAGATGTCATTGCAGCAACCCCGGGACGCCTTCTGGACTTTATCTCAAAAAAATTGATTGACCTATCCAGGATAGAGATTGTTGTCATTGACGAGGCGGACCGGATGCTGGATATGGGATTTATTCCTGATGTCCGCCGCCTGATTTACATGACACCCCACAAGGACAAGCGCCAGACCCTGTTTTTTTCCGCCACCCTCACAGACGAGGTGCTCCGTCTGGCCGAATCCTGGACCCGGGATGCCGTGCGCATCGAAATTGATCCGGAACAGGCAGCGGCAGATACCATCACCCAGATTGTCTATCTGACCACGGAAAACGACAAGTTTAAAAATGTCTGCAATCTTCTGATCAGTGAAAAACTTGAACGGGTTATCATCTTTGTCAACCGCAAGGATACGGCCCGGTATCTGTCGGAAAAATTATCCCGATACGGTCAGAACGCAGGGGTCCTGTCCGGGGATGTGGCCCAGGACAAACGGTTCAAGGTGCTTAACAGGTTTAAAGCCGGGGATCTCAATGTCCTGGTGGCAACGGATGTGGCAGCCCGGGGACTTCACATTGAAAACATCAGCCATGTAATCAACTATGACCTGCCCCTGGAACCCGAGCATTACATCCATCGAATCGGACGCACCGGCAGAGCCGGGGCCACCGGCACCTCAGTAAGTTTTGCCGATGAAATGAGTTCGTTTCAAATCCCGAAAATTGAAGCGGTGCTTGGCCACAAGGTCAGCTGTGAATATCCGACACCAGCCCTGGAAGCGGATCTGCCCGCACCGGCACCACCTCCTTCAAAACAAACGCCTAAACAGAATCAAACAAAAGGGGCTAATAAAGGCAAAAAGCCCTGCAGGAAACGAAGAAAGCCTGCAAAAACAGCGGCAGCCAAAAACCCATGACCCGCGTACCCGGTTGACACCCAACCCGGTTCAATGTAAAAATAACCCGTTAATTAAATATAGTATCTGTCCGTAAATGAGGATTTTTGTCCAAGTTCAAAAAGGAGTAAAACCAACACATGTTTGGTCTAGGAATGCCGGAAATTTTACTGATTCTGGCCATTGCCCTTATCGTCATAGGCCCCAAGAAACTGCCGGAAGTAGCAAAAACCCTTGGCAAAGCCATGGGGGAATTCAAGCGATCTGCCCAGGATCTGAAAAATTCCATTGATATAGAGACGACAGTTAAAGAGGTCGAGCCAACGCCCGTTAAAAAGAAACTTAAGGATGTTATCAAAGATATTGACACGGAAGATCCCAAGGCACAGCAGTCGTCCGCTGAACCGGAGACCCCGGCAAAGACTTCGGACAAAGCCGATGACCTGAACGCCAGGATACCCCCGGAACCGGCACAGGGCGGCACGGATGCAGACACCCCGCCCCCGGCGTCTCCCGAAACAAAAACAGACACCCCTAAAGAATAAACCCATCAGGTATTCGACATGAGCGATCCGGAAGAAAAAAGTCCCTTTACCGAACACCTGGGCGAATTGCGGGACCGCCTGATTCACGCCTTTATTGCCGTGGGTGTGGGTTTCGTTGCAGCCTATTTTTTCAAGGAACAACTGTTTGACATTCTGACGGCCCCCCTGGTAACCGCCATGGCAAAAAGCGGCAATGCAAAACTGATCTATACAGGATTGCCCGAAGCCTTTTTCACCTATCTTAAAGTGTCGCTGCTGGCAGGCATTGTCCTTGCCACCCCGGTACTGTTTTATGAATTCTGGATGTTTGTCTCCCCAGGGCTGTACCGGGAAGAAAAGAAATACATTCTGCCCATTATCATTCTATCGGTTATTTTCTTTATTGCCGGTGCCTCCTTCGGGTATTTCATTGTTTTCCCATACGGGTTCCAGTTTTTTTTAGGCTTTACCACGGAAACCATCCAGGCCATGCCCTCCATGAAGGAGTACCTCTCCTTTGCGTCCAAAATGCTCCTTGCCTTTGGATTTGTTTTTGAACTTCCCCTTGTACTGACCTTTTTGGCCCGCATGGGTCTGGTCACCCCCGCCTTTTTAACGAAAAACAGAAAATACGCCCTGCTCCTGTTTTTTGTGGCAGCAGCGATCATTACCCCCCCGGATGTAATTACCCAGATCATGATGGCCATGCCGCTGATTCTTTTGTATGAAATCGGTATTCTCGGCGCAAAGATTTTCGGCAAAGCATCTAAGCCAGATGGCGAAGATGCGGAAGATGCGGAAAATAGGGAAGATGATGACGAACAGGAAGAAAAAATCTCAGAAGCCGAATAACAGCCATGGGCTGACCTGGCCTATCAACACCCGGGCCCAGCCCACAACAAAACATGAAAGTCATTTAACAACTTATTGGAACTTTCCTATAACAGCCACGGGCTGATCTATTTTTTCACCGTGGTTCAGCCCACAACGAAAGTTGAAAGATCTGTGTCGGTTGCACAGACTTTCTTATACAAGAGAACTGGATTTGTCCATAAGCCGGCTCATGGTAGATTGGCACAAAAAATCTGGCTATTGAAACAACAGGATGGGAATTTAAAACAGATGTGCTTGGCTGTACCTTCAAAAATTATTGAGATCAACGATGCCCTGGCCAAGGTGGAGATCGACGGGGTGGTCCGGGAGACCAGCCTGATGCTGCTCGATGATGCCGGTGTTGGGGATTATGTTATTGTTCATGCCGGATTTGCCATTTCAAAGGTGGATGAAGAGGCTGCATTGGAAACCATTGCAGACATGCGCAGGATACTTGAGCTGGGTGGCGGCCCGGCCTGACTTTTTGCATGCGTTCATCCGGTCTATCGGCAAAAAAGATTGAAATTTCAGGGGTGGTCCAGGGTGTTGGATTCCGCCCTTTTTTATTTGGCTTAGCCTGCGCGCATCGTCTTTGCGGCCATGTGTCCAATACCGCCTTGGGTGTGACGCTTTTGCGCTCCAAAGGACCTGGATGCTTTTCTTTTGGATATCCCTGAAAAAAAACCCCTGCTGTCAAAGATTTCACGCATGGTATCAAGGGACACACAACCTTTGGACCTGGCTGATTTCACGATTATTAAAAGCCTGGATGCCCGGAACAGGTCTGCCCTGATCTCCCCGGATGTGGGGGTGTGCCCCGATTGCCTCAAAGAGATGCGGGATCCTGCTAACCGACGGTTTGAATATCCTTTTATCAATTGCACCAATTGCGGGCCAAGATACACCATTATCCAGGATATTCCCTATGACCGACCAAAAACCGCCATGAAATCCTTTGCCATGTGCCCGGATTGCCGGAAGGAATATGAAGATCCCCTGAACCGGCGGTTCCATGCCCAGCCTAATGCCTGCCCTGTTTGCGGTCCCCGGGTCTTTCTGCTCGACAATAAGGGAAAACCGGTGGATGGGAATGATCCGGCACAGGCCATGGCACTCGCGGCCCGGTTTCTCCGGCAGGGAAAAATCGTTGCAATCAAAGGGCTGGGCGGATTTCACCTAACTGTGGATGCAGCCAATGCAGCGGCTGTTGATCTGCTGCGCCAAAGAAAAAAACGCCCCCACAAACCCTTTGCCCTGATGGCGGCCTGGGATTCCCCCCTGTTTAACCATGGTTTCATGGATGAAGAGGAAAAAGCGCTGCTTTGGTCCCATCACCGGCCCATTGTATTGTTGAAAAAAAAGGCACTCTCCCAATCCATGGGCACGGGCCTGGCCCCGAATCTGGCCCCGGACAATCTTTGTCTGGGTATCATGCTGCCCTATACACCACTGCACTACCTGCTTCTGGACAAGGGACCCGATATTCTGGTCATGACCTCGGGGAACCGGTCCGGTGAACCCTTGTCCATTGACAATGCAGATGCCCTGGATGCCTTTTCCCATATTGCCGACTATTTTCTGCTTCACAACCGGGATATCTATTTCAGGGCCGATGACTCCATTGCCCGAATTCAGCAGGGGAAAATTCGATTTCTGCGCAGATCCAGGGGATATGCACCCTTGCCCGTGGATATCACACCGCCTGCAGATGACGGGATTGCCAATATCCTTGGCTGCGGGGCCGGTATGAAATCCACCGTCTGTCTGACCAGGGACCGGTATGCCTTTTTAAGCCCGCACATCGGGGATCTGGAATCGGTACAGGTTCATAATTTTTATAAAGCCACCATTGAACATATGCAGAAAATCCTGGATATCCGGCCGGTGTGTGTAGCCCATGACCTGCATCCGGGATATTTTTCCACCCGGTTCGCTAAAATACTTGGAAGTCAGGGGCTACCCCTGATAGGGGTCCAGCACCACCATGCCCATGCCCTTTCCTGCATGGCGGAAAATCATCTGGAAGGAAAGGTGCTTGCCCTGACCCTGGACGGCACCGGCCTGGGTACGGACGGCCATATCTGGGGGGGTGAAGTCATGGCCTGTACCTATGAGGGATTTGAGCGCCGGGTCCGGCTGGATTACCTGCCCATGCCCGGGGGGGATGCGGCAGTGATGGAACCCTGGCGCATGGCGGTTTCCCTGTTATATAAGGTATACAAAAAAGGGATAATGGATCTGGATATCCCCTTTGTCCGGTCTCTGGATAAACCCAAGCTTGCATTTTTAATTCAGATGATGGACCGGCAGGTGAACTGCCCTTTGACATCCAGTACAGGTACAGGCCGTCTGTTTGATGCGGTATCCGCCCTTTTGATGATCTGCCGTGAAATTTCCTATGACAGCCAGGCCGCCATTGCCCTGGAAGCGGCGGCAGATCTTGAAGCATCATCAAGCACCGCTTACCCCTTTGACATGAAAGCAGGGGCTGACGGCTGCCGGATTATGGACCCCGCCCCCTGGGTACGGCAGATGGTGGCGGACATCAGAAATGGTGTGCCCCTGGGCCGGATTGCGGCCCGATTTCATCTGACCCTGTCAAGTATGATGGTGGATGCCGCCGCAAGGGTGGGTCAGGAAACCGGCCTTGACCGGGTTGTTCTGTCCGGCGGGGTGTTTAACAATGATACGGTTTTTTCCCAGATAACCCGTATGCTTGAA
>QKDP01000251.1 GCA_003252055.1 Desulfobacter postgatei
CCGGGGCGGCTTTCGTTGACACAGTCAAACTTTCGGTTACAGAAATTGCACTGGATATTGCAGGCCGGCGCAACCGGAAGGTGGACACGACCGAAATCCTTGCAGGACTTTTTATTAAAACAGGGATGGTTATCTATATTCATTTTCATCCTCCTTACATATATGAGTATCCGATTCTGGATTCGGTCTGTTTTGCCGTAAGAATTGTGTTTACAATATTGTCAAACAACTGCAGGGCCCCTTTGTAGCCGACGTGCAGGATCCGCGAACCGCCTATCCGGTCATGGATGGGAAATCCCACCCGGACCATGGGGATGTTCAGCCGTCTTGCCATGGCATAGCCCTTGGAGTTGCCGATAATGATTTCAGGCCGCTGGTCTTCGGGCATGGCGGCTGCGGTCTCTTCCATGCAGGTGAAGTCCATGTCATTCTGGATGATGATCTGGTCAATGAGATTTTCGGGCAACATCTGTTCAAGGGCGGCTTTAAATGTTTTGCTTTTGCCGCCGGATGCGCACAGGACGGGAATAATACCGACTTCGGCAAGAAAGCCTGCCATGGACACGACAAAATCTTCTTCTCCGTAAATCAGGGCCCGTTTTTTTGATACATATTTATTGCCGTCCACATAGGTGTCCACCAACCGCCATTTCTCTTTTCTGTACCGTTCAGGCACGGGCCTGCCCGAAATCCGGGACAGGGTATCCAGAAAGCGGTCCGTAGCCTTTACCCCGATGGGGATGGGAAGGCGTGTGCAGGGGACACCAAAGCGCTTGCTCAAAATTTCTCCTGCAGTCTCCTGGCCCTTTTCTGCGGCCAGGGCCAGCACGGCACCGAACTCCATACTGTGGAGTGCCACATTCATCTTTTCAATGGCGGAAATTGTGGTGCCCCCTTTCTGGATAGCCTGGTATTCCTCCCATGACGGCCCTTCCAGCCTTTCTGAGTAATCGGGCAGAATGGTGACAGGGATATGAAAATCTTCAAAAATATCTTTTAAATACCGCAGATCTTCGTTGGAGAGCATGCCGGGAAACAGGTTAATTGATTCCTTTTTCTTAGACCCGTTTACGGTACTTGTTCCCGGCGGGTTGAAGCGGTCCACCACTGCGGCCACGGCACCGTGAAATCCATCCACGTGGGTGCCGGTATATGACGGTGTGGATACATGGACCAGGGCGGTGCCCTCGATGCTGTTACCCATGCTGTTTAAAATTAACTGGACATCATCACCAATGGTTTCGGACAGGCAGGTGGTGGCGATACCAATCATGGCCGGTGCATACTGGCGCGCCACGTTTTCAATGGCCAGTTTCAGGTTGGCGCCGCCGCCGAATACGGCCGTCTCTTCGGTGAAGTTGGATGAGGCAATATCCACGGGCTCCTTGAAATGGGAAATCAGGTAGCGCCGCATATAGGTGGAGCACCCCTGGGAACCGTGAAGCAGGGGCACACAGCCTTCTATCCCCTGGAACACCAGGGTGGCCCCCAGGGGCGTGCACATTTTGCATGCATTCTGGGTGGGGGTATATGAGGGTGTCTCTTTTTTAAGTTTGCTCGTGGTCATATCGCACCTTCCTTTACGGCCGGGTTCTGCCGCCTGGGAACAAGATCCCATACAGGGCTTGTCACGGTTTCGTGTACTTCTTTTGCAAAATTGACCATGCCTTCAAATCCCACCAAAGGAATTTTTCGTTCATGGTTATGGTCGCAGAACCCGATGCCCATCTTATAAGCAATCGGTCGTTCCTTGACGCCGCCGATGAACAGGTCCGCGTCCTTCTCAACGGCATATTTGGCAAGCTCAAGGGGGTTTGAATCATCTAAAATTACGGTGCCGTCGTTGCACATCTGCCTGAGCACCTCATAATCCTCCTTGGTACCGGTCTGGGAACCGGCCAGGACCACTTCCATGCCAAGGGTTTTCAATGCCTTGATCAGAGAGAATGCCTTAAAGGCGCCGCCCACGTATATGGCGGCTTTTTTCCCCTCAAGATCTTTTTTCATGGTCTCCAGACGGGGAACAATGGCCTGGACTTCCTTTTTAATCAGATCCTGGGTCTTTTTCAGAATTTCCGTGTTTTTGTTAAAGTGTACCGCCACCTGGTACAGGGCATCCGAAGTGTCTTCAATACCGAAGTAGGAGACTCTTATGAAAGGGATGCCGTACTCTTTTTCCATCTGCTTTGCCAGGTGGGTGACCGAACCTGAACACTGGACCACGTTCAGGGCTGCATTGCGCGCCTGCATCACTTCCTCCACCCGGCCATCCCCGGTGATCACTGAGACCACCTTGACCCCCATGGCTTCATAATATTTTTTTATGATCCATGTCTCTCCGCCAATATTGAATTCGCCCAGGATATTGATGGAGTCGGGGATCGTGACCCGGGGGGCCTTGTTTCTTTCAATCAGACTGAACAAGGCGTCACAGGCCGCCTTGTACCCGTCTCTTTTGGTGCCTTTAAATCCCTCCGAGTGGACAGCGATGACAGGAATATTGCTCTCTTTTTCCACCTGGCGGCAGACCGCGTCCACATCATCACCGATGATGCCCACAATGCAGGTACAGTATACAAAGGCGGCTTTGGGTGAATATTTGTCAATCAGCTCCAGCAATGCCTTTTTGAGCTTTTTTTCTCCGCCATAGATAATATCAGTCTCTGACAGGTCTGTTGAAAAACTCATCCTGTGAAGCTCCGGGCCCGAAGACTGAGCACCTCTGATATCCCAGGTATAGGAGGCGCACCCGATGGGGCCGTGAATCAGATGCAGGGCGTCGGCAATGGGGTAGAGCACCACCCTGGAGCCGCAGAACACACAGGCCCGCTGGCTGACTGCGCCGGCCAGACTCTTGGTATCACATGCCATATCAAAGGGCTGGCTGCCCTTCTGGTAGATCTGTTTTTCCCGCTGTTTGAGTACCGATATGGAGGTCATTTTATTTATCCTTATTTATCAGGTTATAATCTTTTTTTATGTCGTTTAGTCTCATATATACCTCCTGTTTTTGCTGTTAATCATGAGCTTAGAACTCTATGTGCCTTAAGGAATGCAGATTTTATACCAAATCACAAAAATAAGAGATATATGCCTAATATAACAGATAGTTATATGTTATAATCAAACAAGCGGATTCTACAAAAATTGCATGATGAGACAAAAAAGAGACAGTTAAACAGAGACACATTTGTTCCTGTCCAGCGGTCTAATGGTCTGGATAAATTATCACCCTTCGAGCGGGCTGTTCGCCATTAGCTTGTTAGGATTTTGGCAAGCGCTCTCCTTCCCACGAATATTAACTTTAAATGCCCGTTTTTCCGTCTGGTAGTTCCATTTGCCTTTAGATGATGGATGGTTATATTTTATAATCCGTATGAGCCATTCAAAATTGATATTAAACTGCAGGCAAGTTACATGATATTGCCCCGGGCAGCCCCATGGATAATGTTTTCATTCACAATGAATTATGGTAATGACTATATGCTTTGGGGAGCAAGCCTCGGGCGCAGACAGGATCCCAAGATTCGGCGGAAGCGTACGAAGAGTCATCAGAAGAGTAAAGGATACGGTGAATGGATCGAGAAGAAATACAGACCACCATTATTAATTTCATTGAAACGAATTTTGAAATGTCCGATGTCGGACTGGATGACGATCTTAATGAAGTCCACGGTTTTGACAGTATTGATGCTATAGAGCTACTCCGGGAAATTGAGACATTGATGAAAACCAAGCTTACCCGGGATGAGGAAGAGGCCGCCATGACCATACGGACCGTCGACGAGATCGTTGATTTCATTGAAAAGGCCATGGCTGACAGGGCTTAAGGTTCCCTTATGGAAAGACGCGTTGTCATAACCGGATGTTCGGCCATAACGCCCATCGGCTGCTGCAAGGAGGATATCCTTAAAAGCCTTACGAGCGGAACATCCGGTGTGGGCCGCATCAGGGATGATGAACTTCTTGTTGAGCAGCTCAATACCAGTGTGTTTGGAACGGTGGACGAGGACCTGGCGTACGACTTCCCAAGAAAATATCGTAAAACCATGGGGCCGGTCTCCTTTGCGGCCTGCAGGGTTGTGGATGATGTCAT
>QKDP01000227.1 GCA_003252055.1 Desulfobacter postgatei
TATGCTGAAAATCAAAAACCTGAGATGCTGTTACGGAAATATTGCCGTGGTTCACACCGTAAGTCTTTCGGTGAGACAGGGGGAGCTGATCTCCATCATCGGTGCTAACGGGGCAGGCAAAAGCACCCTTTTAGGCGCAGTGTGCGGCCTGTTAAAAAACTGGTCCGGAGAGATTGAGTTCAAAGGCCGTGACCTTAAAGGCATGTCTGCCCCGGCCATTGTCAAACAAGGCATCAGCATGGTGCCCGAAGGCCGACAGATATTTTCACCCCTAAGCGTTCTGGACAACCTGAAAATGGGGGCATATACCCGCTTCCGAAAAGATGGAAAAAGCCGGGTGGCCGAAGATCTTGACATGGTGGTTCAGATGTTTCCCATATTAAAAGAACGTTCAGCTCAGCTGGCAGGAACCCTGTCCGGGGGCGAGCAGCAGATGCTGGCCATTGGCAGGGCTTTAATGGCACGCCCTGCCCTGCTTGTGCTGGATGAACCGTCCATGGGCCTTGCCCCTAAAATTGTGGAGATGATCTTTTCCACAATCCAGGATCTTTCACACAGCGGGGTGACCATTCTTCTGGTGGAGCAAAATGCCAGGGCCGCTTTGAAAATTGCGGACCGGGGCTATGTGCTTGAAACAGGTAAAATGGTACTCCAGGGCAGTGCAGATGAACTTTTAGTGGATGATGATGTGAAGCGAGCCTATCTTGGCAAGGATTATGGCGACTTTTTGGACGAAAGGAATCAATAATGTCCGAACAGATGAATATAACGGCAGATATGGATGACAACGACAAGGCCCAGCGTCAGCTTGAGCGGCTGCAAGCCACATTGAACCGGGCATGCAAAAATGTACCCTTTCACCGTAATCGCATCCAGGAAGCAGGTCTTGCAGACATTACCGCACTTGCAGACATTGAAAAGCTCCCCTTCATGGACAGAACCCACCTGGCCACCCACTACCCCTACGGACTTTTTGCCGTTCCCCTGCGGGATATTGTGCGCATCCATACCGCTCCCGGATCAGGCACCAGCCCCTCCATCAGCGGGTATACAAAGGCGGATCTGGTGATCTGGAAAAAAATGGTTGCAGGAGCCTATACCGAAGCCAATGTGACGGACAGGGATATTATTATAGTCCATCTGCCGCCGGGCCTTGCCAACTGGGCCCGGGACTACAAAGACGGGGGCGAGGCCCTGGGTGCCGGTGTTATTCCCAATGCCCCCCTGTCCGTGGCCAAGACCCTGATGGTACTCAGAGACTACAAGGTAACAACCGTTGTAACCACCCCGGCCTTTGCCCGGCATCTGACAGCCCACATGTTTGACCGGGAATGCCATCCCAACGAACTGAATCTGAAACAGATCATCCTTGTCGGGGAACCCGATGACGGGCACACGGTTTCCGAACTGAGGGACAGTCTCTATGTGGATGTCTGGCTTAATTACGGCTTAAGCGAGATCCCGGGACCTGCCATTGGCCATGAATGCCGGTTTCATGACGGGCTGCATATCAATGATGACCATATCCTGCCCGAAATCATTGATCCTGCCACAGGCAGGCCTGTTCCGGCAGGGGAAAAAGGCGAACTGGTCCTGACCACGCTTTCGGCACGGGCATTCCCGCTGATCCGCTTCCGCACCGGAGACATGGCAAAATTCCTGCCCCAGGCGTGCTCCTGCGGCGCAGCCTCTACCCGGATACAATGGCTGGCTGAGCAGGCTGACAATTACATGCTCATTTCAGGCATCCGGGTGGCCCAGGCCCAGGTCAAGGAAAACCTTAAAAGCGCATTAAAGCTGCCGGACATCGGCTGTTCCATGGAAAAATCCTGTCAGTCCGGTACAGACATACTGTTGATATCCCTGGTCATGGACGACCACCTGTTTTCAGATGAAATCAAAAATATGCAGCAGCTGATAACATACGCCGAAGATACCCTGACGGAACAAAACGGCATCAAGGTGAAAATCCGCCTGACACAGCAGCGGGTTTTATAAAACCCTATTCATCCTGTCAAACACGACGGACACAAGTCATTTAAAAAGCACCGGCCGCACGCGGGCCTTCTTGCATGGCAGATCCGGCGGCCAAGATAAATAAACTGCAGCCCGATATCGTTCCACACGTGTTTGGGTAAAATATCCATTAATTCAAACTCCACCTTGACCGGGTCTGCCGCATGAGAAAGTCCCAGGCGCCCCGACACCCGAAGCACATGGGTATCCACCACAATGGTCTGAATATTAAACCATACGGACCGGACCACATTGGCGGTTTTTCTTCCCACACCGGGCAGACTGGTCAATGCCTTGATATCCCGGGGGACCTTCCCATTGAACTCCTTTTGAATTTTATTTGCACAGGCCTTGATATTCTTTGCCTTGTTATTGTAAAAGCCGGTGGAAAAAATTATTTTTTTTATATCATCAAGACGTGCACCGGCAAGACAGCCGGGGTCAGGGTAGCGGGTGAACAACACCTTTGTCACCTTGTTGACCTGATCATCCGTGCACTGGGCAGACAGGATGGTTGCAATGAGCAACTCAAAGGCCGTGGTATGAACAAGCTGTGTATTGACAACCGGATAGTGCGCCTTTAACCTTTCAATAATAACCGACACAAATTGGGATACCTGTTCCATAACTCAAAATTTATATATGAACCCTATTAAAACCACAAGACAGGTTAAAGCCTTGGGCCTTTGCTCGGGCGGACTTGACAGCATATTATCGGCCCTTATGCTCATGGACCAGGGCATTGATGTAACCTGGATCAGTTTTGAAACGCCTTTTTTTGATGCCAAGGCCGCAAAAAAGGCCTCGAAACAGACCGGCATCCCCCTGATTGTAAAAGATATTACAGATGCCTACATGGAAATGATGAAAGCCCCCAGAGCGGGGTTCGGCAAAAACATGAACCCCTGCATGGACTGCCATACACTGATGTTTGCCAAAGCAGGCGCCATGATGGAGCAAATAGGGGCTGATTTTTTATTTTCAGGAGAGGTGGTAGGACAGAGACCCAAATCCCAGACAAAAAATGCCCTGCGCTATGTGGAAAAAAATAGCGGCTATGACGGCCTGATACTTCGTCCTTTAAGTGCAGGGATACTGCCCGAAACCATTGCCGAACAAAAGGGGCTTGTGGACAGAAGTCGCCTTGCGTCCATCAGCGGCCGGAGCAGAAAACCCCAGACCACCATGGCAGAAAAGTACGGCATCACGGAGTACCCCTCTCCAGCCGGCGGATGCCTGCTCACGGACAAGGGGTATTCCCAGCGGTTAAGAGATCTTTTATATGTCCAGAAAACGCAAAGCAAAACCCAGATACATCTGCTCAAATACGGCCGGCACTTCCGCCTGGACAGCAGATCCAAGCTTGTGGTGGGAAGAAATAAGGCAGAGAACAAACGGATCATGGATCTCTATGACCCGGAAACCCACATCCGGCTTCGCTGTACCCACCTGCCCGGTCCGGACGCCCTGATTTTCGGACAGACCGACGAAACCGCCCTGCACTTGGCCGCCAGGATCACATCCGGATACACCAAAGCATCTGAGGGTGCGTTAACGCTCATCAGCATCTTTGAAAAACAGGGAACAAGGGAAATAGAGGTTGTCACACCGGAATCAGGCGCATTCCATAATCTGTTGATACAAACACCCTGATCCTCTGATTGGACGAAAAGTTGCCCAGATGCAACGCCGCAGGTGGGTGACTTTTCGTTCAATCACTTCGCTTTGCCTTGAGCTGTCCGCAGGCCGCAGATATATCATCCCCCTTGCTTTTCCTGACAATGGCGGTCATGTTCCGGTCTAAAAGAATGGTTAAAAAAGCATTGATCCGCTCCCGTGAAGGCCTTTTAAAGGACGCTTTTGCATGCTCGTTAAATGGAATAAGATTCACTTTTGCGCGAATGGGAGCAAGCAGGCGGGCCAGTTCATGGGCATGGGCATCACTGTCATTGACCCCGCTCATCAGAATATACTCAAAGGTAATTTTGTTCCTGGGCTTCATCTCGAACTTTTTGCAGGCCGCAAGCAGCGCCTCAATGGGCCAGGTACGGTTAACAGGCATCAGGCTTGAACGCAG
>QKDP01000343.1 GCA_003252055.1 Desulfobacter postgatei
TGATTGAGGCGGGAAAAATCAAACCGTCTGTCTGCAAAACATTTCCCCTGGAGCAGGCTGCAGAGGCCCATCGGCTTATGGAAAGCGCAACGCATGTCGGTAAGATTATTCTCGAGGTATGACCGTTTAAAGCGTATTATTGTGACAGGATATCCCGGGCCCGCAACAAGCCAAGAAAGTAATTGAACAACTTAATTTAGTTACTCCTAAATGTTGCATTCTTTCCGGGGGGCGGACCCGTGGGGGCTTCTTCCCGGGAAAGAAACCCGTCGTGGTTTTTGTCGAACATGTCAAAGTGGTGTGAGGGACCATCAAACTCCCCGGGGGGAGGCCCGGCCGTCATTGTCCCTGTCCAGGCGCCGGATAAATCCGTGGCGGCCTTGATTCCTGTTGTGCATTCCCCCCAGCCCGGCCCCGTGCACATCCATAACTCCTTTGGCCCATGGCCCTGCCAAAGGAGACATAGGCCGCGTTTGACGGGGATTCTGGCTGCTGCCGGTCTCGGTTCTTCTTTTCGGCAGGGCCTTCTGCGGATGGGCCTGTCCCGGAGGGCTGCTCAACCAGATGACAGCCAAACTGGCTCCGGTAAAATTCAGAGCCAAGAGTATGATCGCAGGCTTGGCACCCTATGGAAAAATTCTGGGACTGCTGGTGGTTCTTTACGTCTGGCTGATACTTGGCCAGCCCAGGGAGGCTATTCCCATCCGGGTGGGTGAGTTCGTTAAAGCCACAAGCCTGACTTTTGAACATGCCAGCCTCTTCTGGATCACCCGCACTTGTTTTGTCCTGGGCGGTCTTGCCCTGGGCCTGGTCCTGGCCAATGCATGGTGTCGGTTCCTCTGCCCCACAGGCGGGCTGCTGGATTTGATAAAGGGGGCGTCGCTCTTTAAGTTCTATAAGACAGAGGACTGCAATGGTTGTGACAAATGCCTCAAAATCTGCGACATGGGCACCCGGCCCGGGGAAAAGAACTGCACCAACTGTGGAGACTGCTTGGGAAGCTGCCCTGTGGACGCCATCCGGTTCGGACGGGGATAAGGACAGGGGCGCTAAATCATACCTGTCCCCATCTGTGAGGGAGAGCCATCGGTGCTGCGTTTGTTCATAAGAAAACGCTTAGCACTCAAGTCATTAATTACTTGAGTTGCTTGGCTGATTGAAAGCAAGCGAACATGTCTCTGGGATTTTAGCCAATTCAAAAGCTCGTAAAACTCTTGATAAGTAATGCTACCACGCTTCTCATCAATCTCCTTAAAGTCATATTCATGAAACAAAACAACAATGACAGGCTGAGTGTCAGACGATGTTCGTGATGCTTTGACGGCATGACGAAGCTTGGAGAGGTTGCATGAGTATGGCAGGAAATTGAGCTTACACGCTTCTGTTACCTGCCCTATCTTATTGTTCGCCGAAAGCGTTGAAAACCCAAGCTTCTCAAGGGCCCGTAATGTGTTCAAGTCGTACCTGTTCCACGGTGGCACAAAGGTGCTGATAGCAGTGTCTATCATGCCCTCAAGAAATTTCTTGCCTTTGGCTAATCTCTCTACTTGACTGTTGTAATCCAGGCCTGAAAATTCTGTCCATTGCTTAGCGCTGATTGTCTGGTGAGAGTAACCATGCAAGGCTACATCTAATATACCCTCATTAACGCCGTTCTTTAAAATATCCCCTTTCATTGATGTAAGAGGGATTACATCCTGAGCAGATGGATCATGAATATCCTCCGCACATACATAGGGGATGACTCCTAAGGTTATGCAAGCGTCATTTTTGCGGAAGGCATCAATGATTCTCAGCTCCATGTCCGTATTGCTGCAGGCTGAATAATCATCTAACCGAAAGACGACGTTGACTTGTTTATTTTCAATTGGATGCTTGTTGCAAGCCGTGAATGAAACCATACATAACAATAAAAAGGTAACCAGAATTCGTTGGAATAATAGGACTGTTCGCACGTAAATATCCTTTCAATAAAGTTGGCTAACAAGTTAATCAGTATTCCAGAAGCCAGGATTCGTGATTGTAGTAGGATAGCAGCACCGGGAAAAGAAGGGTGTTGATTTCAGTGTGACGGCTTTGATTCATGCCTTTGCCGAATACAAGCTCGCTTCTGAACACCTCAGGAGTTAGAAACCGGGTGGGAACACTAAATTCAAGTTCTGCAATTCGTTGCTTGCCAAGGCCGTTATCCCAATCTTTACGGGTGCATAAAAACCACCCCCAGTCCCCGAACGAGGGCACATTTTCATGGTATGGCAGGATAAAAAATCCGGCAGAGGTCAATGTCCTGCCAATGCAAAGATAGCTTTCCTTTGCAAGATAAGGGGAGGTGGACTGGACAGATGCAATGCCGTTTTTTTTCAGCCTGTGCCTGACTTTAAGATAAAACTCCTTTGCGTAGAGTTTGGTCAGTTCCGGTGTGGACGGATCTGGCATGTCCACGATAATGACGTCCCACAACCCCTTCACCTGTTCCAGAAACTTGTCTGCATCCAGGTTCATGATCCGGACCTCGGCCACGTGCCTTGGGTTGGGCATATGCCATTGATCGGCCATATGCCATTGATCGGCCGGTTTTCTTTTTGTGTCAGACGACGCCTGATAGATCTGTCGAAAATCCCCCGGGGAAATCCCAGAACCTGTCAGGGTGGTCACCCGGGCGTTGTCAAACGCATGATTATTGAGCCGGGACAGCAGCGGATGGGTGGCCGCAAGGGTTGTCATGGCCGGATCCAGGTCCACCAGGGTAATCTGGTCAACATCCGGGTATTTTAAAACTTCCCTTAACGCGCAGCCGTCACCGCCGCCCAGGATCAATACCCGGCTGCGGGCCTGGGCCAGGGCCATGGCCGGATGAACCAGGGATTCATGGTACCGGGCCTCGTCCGTACTGCATAACTGCAGGTTTCCGTTTAAAAAAAGCCGGATTTCGTCCAGGGGCTTGAAATGCGTAATAACAATATGCTGGTACTGGCTGGTTTTAGAATAAACGATTGGGTCGTCATACAGGGACTGTTCGTTGGTGACCTGCCACCGGCGGTTGTTCATATACCCGAAAACCACGGCAACACAGGTGGCTGCCATGATCACAAGCAATGGGATATTGCGCCGGATGATCTGTTTGCGGGTAAAATAGATAAAGGTAATCAGGGCAAGAAAAAAGTTCATGCCGGCCGTTAAAAAAGCCGCTTCCGTAATGGGGAAAAAGCGCAGCAGGATAAATACATAGACCAGGGCGCCTGCCAAAGACCCGATATAATCGGCGGACAGGATATTGCCCAGGTTGGTGGACAGCTCCTTTGAAAAATCGTTGTTGATCCGTATGATCACCGGAATTTCAAGGCCGATGAGAATACCGATCACGGAAACAAAAAAGTAAAGCACCAGGCTGTAGTGGCTGGTATATCCATAGGACATATAGGTCAGGGTAGGTGAATACCCCCCTGAAAGCGCAAGCGCAATTTCAATGCCAATAAAGGCGTATACCAGGCGTTCCTTGGAAATCCCGGCCTGGATCAGGCTGCCGAACCCCATCCAGAACATCATCAGGCCGATGACCATGGCCCACTGTTCAAAGGCATTGCCCAGGATCATGGAGGCAAGGCTTGCCTGGATATATTCCAGGATGATGCCGCAGGCCCCGGATGCAAACATGCACAGGCACAGCAGGGCCGAGGCCGGGTTGAGCCGGGAGCGCCCGGGGGCACGGACGCTCCCATAAAGATCAGATGGCATGGGCAATGATCAGCGCCACGGCAATGAGGGTTGCCTGGACCACCACCAGGGCTGCCACATTCTGGTCCTCTTTGATTTCAGTTGCAATGTTTGTGGTGGGCAGAAGAAACCGGTCCACAAGCGCACTGAATCCAAGCAGCAGAATCATGCCGAATACCGTATAAGCAAAAAATCCGACAATATCATTTACCCACCCGGTAAAAGGACCGGCAAGACTGCTCTTGAGAATAATGCCCAGGGCCACCAGAATACCGGCCAGACCAATGCCTGCGGCCAGATTGTTCTGCTTGATTTCATCCCGGACGTGAAAGGGGGTGATGGTTTCATAGACCAGGCCAAAGGCCAGG
>QKDP01000336.1 GCA_003252055.1 Desulfobacter postgatei
CAGGACTGCACCGAAGGTGTGGCAGAGCCTAACACCACAGGGCAGTTGTGCATTTTTGCCCGGACCACGGCAAGGTCCCGGGCATTATAGCGCAGGCCCGATTCCTGTTTATATGAATAGTCATGTTCCTCATCCACAATGATAATGCCGATGTCCCGGACCGGCGCAAAAATCGCAGACCGGGCACCAATGACGATATTGACCTTGCCAAGGCTGATCTTCCGCCACTGATCCAGACGCTCGCCCTGGGAAAGCATGGAGTGGATTACCGCGATTTTTTCACCAAACCTCGCCCTGAAACGCCTTTCGGTCTGGGAAATCAGGGCAATTTCCGGCACCAGTACAATGGCACCCCGGCCTTTTTCCACGGCATCCGCCACCAGGCGCATGTACACCTCGGTCTTGCCGGATCCGGTCACGCCCACCAGCAGGCAGGGGAAGAACACATCTGCGCGGTCCTGAATCTCTTTTACAACGGCGTCCTGTTCATGGGTAAGTTCGGGCGGGGTATCCGGTGTGACCGGGTCGCCCAAAGGGCCTCTGAGCACCCGGCGGCTGATTACGTTCAGCCACCCGGCTTCAGCCAGGGGCTTGATCAGATTCGGAGCTGTGGGCACATGGCGTTTCAGGCTGGTCAGAGAAACCTCCCCGGCCTCCCGGACAATGGCAAGGATCTTCTGACGTTTGGCAGACATCCGGACCTGCTGCGTCGGCGTTTCCCCGGGCAGGGAAATAAATTTTTCCGTTTTGATCCCGGCAGTTTCCTTTTGAAGCACGGCGGTGACCTGCACCAGGTCTTTTTTTTCAAGCCCGCGCAAAACAGCGGCCCCGGCAGGGTCCCGGCGGAAAAGGGATTTTAAAGACAGCCCGTCCTTTGCAGCGGCCAAACCCAGGACCCTGGCCTCTTCATGGGGTAAATCCCCGGCTTCAAGGGCCTGTGCGCCCTTAACCGTGGCAAAGGCGCAGGAGACATCCATGCAGTCCAGGCCGGCGGGCATTGCCGCTTTAATGGTGTCCCCGAAAGGATAGATATAATAGCCTGCCACCCATTTGAAAAAGGCAATGTCAGATTCAGGGAACAGGGGGTGGTCATCCAGCAGATCCAGCACATTTTTGGTCTTATATGGCCCGCTTTCCTTTTTTTCCTCCAGGATATAGCCGGTGACCCTGCGCCGTCCAAAGGGAACCAGCACCCGCATGCCGGGACAGGCATCAGCCCGGAACTCATCGGGAATCCGGTAAACAAAAGTCTGATTCACAGGCAGCGTCACAGCAACTTCAATGTAGTCCGTGGAAATCATGGGGGAGATTGTGCAGAATAAACGTATGAATTTCAATACCTGCCATAATAATAAAATATTCGGCACCAAGTAAAATCAGCCTTACTCGAATAGGAGATGGATTCACACACGGAAATCATGGTGGAGGCAATGGCAATCTGGTTGGCCATTTTTCAGGATGCCGACAGGCCCTGAAAACACCTCTTCCACGTCTGCCGGATACCCCTACATAGAGATAATGACATCCGATGAGGCTGCCAGTTCCGCCACGCTGTCACAATTAACTGTTTTCTTAAGGCTTTATCAATAGCTTTAGACCTGATATTATGAAGATTAATTTTCATTCACCCCTAACACAATTTTAGTAATTTACTGATATACATACAACACTATTTTGACTCAACAGACTGCCAAAGCATAACTGAATTAACATATGATTGTTAAAGGAGCGCTGGAATATAAATGCAACCTGATACAGATGCAGAGGAAACCAATTTAGAAAAAACCATTGATTCGACCACGCCCAATCGCTATATCAACAGGGAACTTTCCTGGCTCCAGTTCAATCGCAGGGTCCTTGAAGAAGCCCTGAATCCCAACCATCCCTTGATGGAACGTGTGCGTTTTCTGTCCATTTCCGCCTCCAATCTGGATGAATTTTTCATGGTCCGGGTGGCAGGTCTTAAAGCCCAGGTACACAAAGGCGCAACAAGTGCAAGCCCCGATAATATGACCCCGTCGGAGCAACTTGAGGCCATAGAAGAAGCCGTCATAAAGGTCAACGAGATCACCCGGGAATGCATCAGGGGGCTCACCAGTGATCTGGAGGCGGCCAATGTTTTTATTGTCACACCCGAACAGCTTACCATAGAGGATCGGGAAAACCTGCTCGTTGAATTCCAGACAAAACTGTTCCCCGTGCTCAGCCCCATTGCTGTCGACCCTGCCCATCCTTTTCCATTTATTCCCAACCTGGGCCATGGCATGATCATGGATCTTATAGATGAAGAGAGCGGGGATGCAATGTTTGCCCTTGTAATCCTTCCGTCCCAGCTCAAACATTACATAAGGATACCGGGCAAGTCCATCCGCTTTATCCGCCTGGTATCGGTCATCAGTATGTTTTATGATCATCTGTTCCCCGGATACCGGTTGACGGGATCAGGGGCTTTCCAGTTAATCCGCGACTCAGAACTTGAAATTGATGAGGCGGCTGAAGACCTTGTACGCACTTTCCAATCCGCCATAAACCGTCGCCGCCGGGGCAATGTAATCCGCCTGCGGGTGGATACCGGCATGCCGGACAATTTAACCACCTTTATCACGGATCAGTTTGAGATGAACCCCGAAGATGTGTTCAAATCAGAATATGTGGCGCTGTCCGCCATCAAGGAACTGATCTGCGACGACCGCCCGGATCTGGTGTTTAAAAAGTACAATGCCAGGTTCCCGGAACGTATCCGGGATTTTGGCGGGGACTGTTTTGAAGCCATTTTAAAAAAGGATATTGTTGTCCACCACCCCTATGAAAGCTTTGATGTTGTAGTTCAGTTCATCCGCCAGGCCAGTCAGGACAAGAACGTGGTCGCCATCAAGCAGACGCTTTACCGCACCAGCAAGGATTCCCCCATTGTCCAGGCCCTGGTGGAAGCGGCGGAGGCGGGAATAAATGTTACCGCCATGGTTGAACTCAAGGCGCGGTTTGATGAAGAGGCCAACATTGAACTGGCAAGAAAGCTGGAACTTGCCGGGGCCCAGGTGGTTTACGGCATCATTGACCTGAAGACCCATGCCAAGCTCTCCTTGGTGGTGCGCAGGGAAGAAGGCAAGTTTGCATCCTATGCCCACCTTGGCACGGGCAACTATCATCCTATCACGGCCAAAATTTACACAGACCTCTCCTTTTTCACCCATGATCCGAAAATCTGCGCCGACGTCATGCAGATTTTCAACTACATGACCGGATATGCAAAGCCGGCTAACCTTGAAGTGCTGGACATTGCACCCCTGACCCTGCGCAAACGCATTGTTGAAAATATACAAAGAGAAATCGAATTTGCCGAACAGGGAAAACCGGCCCATATCTGGGCAAAAATGAATTCCCTTGTGGATCCGGTGATCATTGACACCCTTTACCGGGCATCCCAGGCAGGGGTCAGTGTGGACCTTGTCATCCGGGGCATCTGCTGCCTGCGGCCGGGCATTCCCGGACTCAGCGAAAACATACGGGTGAAATCCATTGTGGGCCGGTTTCTGGAACACTCCAGAATTGCCTGCTTTGGCAACGGTCATGAAATGCCGTCCCCCCATGCCAAGGTGTATATATCCTCGGCAGACTGGATGCCCAGAAACCTTGACCGGCGCATTGAAACCCTGGTGCCCATCCTCACCCCCACGGTCCACCGCCAGATCCTGGACCAGATTATGGTGGCCAATTTAAGGGATAATGAACAAAGCTGGACCCTGAACAGTGACGGCACCTACACCCGAATCGCACCGGGAAAGGAAGCCTTCAATGCCCACAATTTTTTCATGACCAACCCCAGCCTGTCCGGCCGGGGATCGGCCCTGCGCCCGGAATTGTTAAAAACCCGGCAGAAACGGTTTCACAAGGACAGAAAAAAGGCAAAAAAGCCCTGATCATTTTGAATGATCAGGGCTTTTTAGAAAAAGAACCGGCGGCGTTCTACTCTCCCACACAGTCTCCCATGCAGTACCATCGACGCTAAAGAGCTTAACTTCCGTGTTCGAGATGGGTACGGGTGTGGCCTCTTCGCCATCGCCACCGGTTA
>QKDP01000064.1 GCA_003252055.1 Desulfobacter postgatei
TCATAAATTCACCTGCGGAATAGATGTGGCCTTTGGGGGTATAGTCGCCCATCCAGTTTTCGGCGCGGTTTGCGTCCATATAAGCCTGGTTCCGGTCTGCCTCTGCAGGCGGGCGGCCTATGGGATTTACGTTTCCGATTTTTCCGGGAAACGAACCTATCTCCAGCATGTGGCGGTGGATAAGAATCGGCATGTAGACTGTCCCCCATTCCATATAATTCAGACCAGCCGCTTTTATGGCTGATTGGAGATAAAAGGGCGCAATCACGATGGTAAGAGAACCATCGGGGTTTTGAGTGGTTTGATCATCGCAAAGACATGAGAGCGTGCGGGTCTCTCCGAGCCCGCCGGTACAAAAGGACCAGTAACGTACATCCGTACCACCGGCAAATTCACCACCCTCATAGGTATCTTCGGCTGTGGGCACTTTTTTCAGGGTAACCACGGCAACCTTGTTGATATAGTTCTCTGCAAGGGGAGCCATAATATATTCATTATGGGCATTAGGGAAAAGCCCGGCATCATCCACCCTGTGAAAGACGATACCATCGCCCGAGAATTGCTTCTGAAGCTCCCAGGTTGTGATGATGTCATCATTGAGCAGCAGCATATCAATTTTATCTTGAAGATCGCTCAAATCCATACCGATCTCCGGTGGGGTGACGGTTTGCCCCGCACCGAATTTCACCGCTTCCACCATAGGCAAGGAAACACCCCCCAGTGAATCCAGCCCTTCATCGGGACGGTATACCCGGATCATAAAGGCGAATTTTTCAATCGCATTTCCCAGTTCATCCTTTTCCGGACAAATCATTACATTGCCCGCGTTCGCAATGTCCGATGGCATTTCAATCCCCTCTTTGATCAGCCAAACGGTGTAGGACCTGTTTTCAATATTCCGACCGCTTAGCATATCGTACGGATTGGCGCTGCCACTGTCTGGAATGATCTCATAATCCGCTTTGCCGGCAATGTCCGTTGCGCCATCATAATCATACAAGTTGAAACTAAAATAGCGGGCATAGGGGAACCGGCCAGTGATTTTAAGGGCATCGAAATCACCGGTATTCGGCTTGAAAGTCAACATATCGTAGCGGGAGGCCTTGTCCGGAAAGGCCGGCGTCAACCGGGAACTCCCTTGAAAAGCGGTCCACGGAGTACGGCCAAGGGTGGTTTCCAATTCAACCGATGACATCCCTATCGGTTCAGCGGTCGTTGTCTGGAAAGCAACTACGATTGTAAACAAGACCATTACCCATATCAACTTAAAACGTACTGTCATTTTTTCTCCTTTTATCGGGGATTGATACGCCTTTTAAGGATATCTTCCAGTAAAGACGCCACCAGCAGGTCAAAGGACGGTGGATGTTTTTTACCGGACGTTGAACTTTTCTTTCGGCAGGATTTAAAGAACTCCACGCAGACCCGGTGCTGCTTTGCTGTCAAGAGCGTGGATATACCCGCCTTTTCCCCCTTGGAAACAAGCTGGGATTCCGTTTCAGGGACATCACGCCTGCCATGGGCCCGCCGGCTCATATGGGTGTAATAAAGCAACGCCCGGTCCAAAAGAATATACAAAAACTGGATATTTTCATTGGGACCCACCTGAACCCGGTCCCCCCCGAGGCCCGAGGAGGCATTGGCCAGACGCCGGATGCCCATCAAGGCGGAGCCTGCACCCACGGCAGAGCCAATGGCCGTAAAAATCCCAAAGGTCAATCCGGCCGCAGCCGTATCCAGCACCGCCCCAATGGTTCCCCCCAGCACAGCACCGGCGGTGGCTGCCTGGGTCCGGGTCAGGCCCAGCATCTCCCAGGTCTGGTCTGAAAACAGGTCATGCCTGAGAATGGAACAGGCAGGCAATGGATAATCATAAAGATGATGGCGGAACAATGAGCGGATATGGCCAAACATTTTGTGTTCAATATCCCGGATTTTTTCCTGATATTCCCGGGTAAGGTCTTCCTTGAGCGTCACGGGATCCATGCCGGCTTTCAGCCTGCGGGATAAAGAAAAGGTCAAACCCTGTTCCATGCCATGGACAATATAGGCGCAGGCCATGCGGCTGCGCTTTTCCCACTCCATGGTAAAGGCATGGATCACGCCATCCATCAAAGGTTCAATGTCCTGGTCAATGGCTTTAAGGCTTTCCAGAAGCCGGATGCGCTCATAAAAATCAGCCTGGTTGGAATTAAAAACCCGAATCACATTGAAAAATTTGCGGAACTCTTCCTTCCATGCCTCCGTATTATCCCGGGTATCGGATTTTGCATTGATAACAGCCATCCTGGGCCGTCCTGTGAGCCGCAGGATCTCCATTTCAGCCAGATCATCTTCCCTTATGGGCCGGGATCCGTCCACCACATAAATAATGCCTGCCCCATTGGCCACCGGTGTCAGCAGTTCACACTCGTCGGCAAAAAACGGATCTTTTTCATGTTCGGCAATGAACCGGGCCACCATGTCCGGTCCGGGATTCTTTCTGAACCAGGCCAGGGTCTGCCGGGGCACCTGAAACCCCGGGGTATCCACAAACCGGATGATCTCCTTGTCATCCATGGTAACGGAATAGGACTTGGAGACCCTTGTTTCACCGGGCACCGGGCTGACCTGGATACGGTCGTCCTCGGTCAAGGTAGACACCACCGACGACTTGCCCTCGTTGGGATGCCCCAGAACGGCAAATTCCGGCAACGCTATCATGGCGACACCCACCTTTCAATGGCCACCAGGGGATCGTTGAGCTGGTTTACAGCACTTTTCCACACCTGGAAATTTACATCGGAAGGATCCACATCTCTGTCTCCCTGGCCCATTGTCTGAATCATTACAATCCAGAGGGGAGAATCAGGAAAAATCTGACGGATTTGAACAAAATAATAAAGCAGGCCACGGATGGGCGGCTGCCAGACCTCCTGGAGCACGATCAGAGGACCCCGGCCCAAATCCTTAACCTGGGCTGCTATCTGGTCCCGGTGTTCACCAAAATCTTCGTCAAAATCAAAATGGATGCCAACGAAGGCGGCAACATGGATACCAAACTGCTGCTCCAGACCTACCCGGATCTGTTCCACATCATTTTCCTCAAAGCCCCGGGCCGATCCAAGCACAAGGGCCCCGGGCGTATTCTTTTTTACATGGGGTTCCTCCGGTACAACCGGAGGCCGGGGTGCAGGCTCCGGCCCCGACTTTGGCTTCGGCTTCGGCTCCGGTGTGTTTAAAACCGCGTCGGGTTGAGGCTTAACAACCAATCTTTCATCTTTTTCCTTCACAGACACGGGCTCCGGCCTGGGCAAAGGCGCTCGGAATTCCGCCCGGGAGCCGCCGGTCTCTTTGATGTCCATACCCATGCGGGGGGTACGCATCCGCATGAGCAGACGCTGGTACCTGGGCCGGGACAGATCAAACCGCGCAAGGGCCAATGTCCTGGCAGCATGGGCAAACCCCACCAGAACAATTCGTGGAATAAGGCCATACACCAGCATCCCCATGCACAGAAAGGGCCACCAGGCAGCCAGATGCGCGCTGGCCAGTCCGGCAATGCCTTCCTTGAGCACAATCCGGCTGCCTTGTATCTGCTCAAGGGTAGGTACAAAAATATCAGGCATGGCCCAGGACCAGGGCAATGCCATCCAGGTCACCAGGCGGTGCACACTCTCCCCGGAAGTTAAAAGCGTGGACTGCCAGCCAAAGGCCAGATCCGTAACCATAATCCTGAAAAACGTACCGCCAAGCGCCCCGGTTGAAAACCCCAGTGCACCCAGGGACAGCACGATGAACACCGGCCAGAACAGAAGACTCCGAAAAGGCTTGGTATCCAGATGCAGCAGATCACCGGCCTCCTTTGAAAATTGAGGAAAATGCTTTTGAACAGGTGCGGTCCATTTCTGCAGCCGCCCCATGAATTTATGAATGAACAGGCGCATGGACAACCGGTGCACCACACTGGCCCCGCCCGACTCGGTAGAGCCTGACCGGAACTGATGCACCCCCACCAGTGCAGCAGCCAGACAAAGCAACGCCGGAAAAAGGATAAACACAGCGATAAACAGAGTCACATTCACAGGCCGGCTGCCATGGTAAGCCAGAAACGAATACGCGCCCATGCCTCCGGCAGCCAACCCGCAGGCAAACACCCCCCTGGCAGTCCAGGCGTAAAAAGACTCAAATAACGCACCGGGAAGCTTAGCCCCGGGTCCGCCGTTGCCGGTCTCATGAAAAAATAACAGGCGCCGGTATTCCAGCCATCCGGCAATCAGCCCGGCATCATCCAGGCGATCGCCATATTTAAGCTGACGAAATATATCCCTGTCCCGGGATGCAACAGCGTTAGTATCGACATTTTCCGGGTTCTCATCCAGACCCATAAGAAAATCGAGATCAATAATATCTTTAAGAGGCAAAATCATGACTGCTTATATGAAAGTTCCAATAAGTTCTTAAATTACTTTCATGTTTCGTTGTGGTTTGGGCCTGGGTGTTGATAGACCAAGGCAACCCATGGCTGTTCTTTAACAAATTGCCGTAATTTTCACAATCTGTGTTTATCATCATCATCATCATCCAGCACCTTTTTCCCTTCAAGGGAGCTCTCCGGATTCCGGACCTTTTTATCCACAGGTTTCTATTCATCAAAATGTTTCATTTTGAATATTTCTTGGTTTTTGTGTTGACACCTAATTTTATGGTATTTACTCTAACTGATACGCTGACAATGATGATATGATGATAGTTGCAATCACATAAGCACGACCCCTTGAATGTTCCAAATTAGGGAGTAAAACTATGGAAAGCACTGACCTTGTCCAAAAATTACCCGCACGTCTTGACGCGTTCCGCCATCTCCACAAGCACACGCTTGACCACCGTGAACAATTTTGGGCTGCCCAGGCAGAACGGCTGCAATGGCAGACTGCTTTTTCCTGTGTTGTCAAGGAAGATTTTTCCATTCCCCTGGTATCCTGGTTCTGTGACGGACAGATCAATGCCGCCCAAAACGCACTTCACAGAATAATTGAAAAGGGGAAGGGAAAAACACCGGCCCTGGTCTTTTATCAAAAATCCGGTCATACCGGCACCCTGACGTTTAATGAACTTAAAGACAAGGTGCTCAGGCTTGCAGCAGCTTTTCACCGGGCCGGCCTTGTCCCGGGGGACTGCATTGCCTTAAATCTTCCAAACTCTCCTGAATTTATCATCAGCGCCCTGGCAGCCGCCTATCTTGGTATCACCTACCTGCCCATAGGCTGCCATCTACCGGCTTCCATTGTGGCAGAGGATGTCACTGCATCAAAGTCGAAACTTGTAATCATGGCAAACAGCACTGTTTACGAAGAAAAAAAGGGCCACATCCAGACGGTCTGTTCCCTGCTTGAAGATCTGCCCGTTCTCATTTCAGATAAAACGCTTGAAGGGGTCCCAACCCTTGAAGAATACATGGCCAAGGCAGATCCTTCCGGACTTGAGCCGGCCAGCGCCCAGGCGGACCATCCCCTGTTTGTTATTTATGAAAACCGACTGGCCGGCAAACATGTGGGCTCTGTTTTCCCAACCGGCGGATTCCTGGTCCAGGCCCACGCCTCCTTTGACGATATTTTCAACAAAGCCCTTGTTCAGGACAAACCCAAGATGATCGTCAATACGCTGGATATGAGCAAGGCACCTGCCCAGGCATACGGCTTGTGGGGAGCTTTAACCAATGGCACAGGTATTATCCTCATTGATAAAGATATTGGGGTGAATACCATTGAAAAGATTCTTAATGATCAGCCAAATCCGGCGCTGCTTTGCCGGCCGAGTTTGATTTCAGAACTTAGGGAAGAACTGGGGCAGGGGCAGCTAAATACGGCCAAACGGTTTCCCGTTATTGCCTGCTGTGGAAACGCCCTGCCTCCCCGGCTGGTTAAATATGCAGACGGCATACTGGTAAACGGTCCGGAACGGATAGTGAACCTGTGGGTGCAGAGCAAAAGCGGTACCGCACTGCTCAATTCATATCCAACCCCGGAGCTGAACCGTCCCGGCGCCCTGGGATTTGGCGCTTTAGGGGTGGAGCCCCTGATCATGAGTGATTTTGAAGAACCCTGTAAAACAAACATCAGCGGCAACCTGGTTTTTGCCCGGTCATGGCCGGCCATGGCAACGGCCACCATGGGCACAGCCGAACATTTTAAAAAGACCTATTTTTCAAAATTTCCAGGCTGCTTTTTTACCTACGACGGTGTCAGGTCCGACAAAGACGGTTTTTTCTGGTTCATGGGACGGCTTGATGACGTCATTAAGGTCAAAGGACAGGGCCTGGGCGCATCCTTAATCGAGGGGGTGCTAACCTCCCATCCCCTGGTTGAAGAGGCTGCTATTATCAGCTCCCAGGACAAATCCGGGGAGGATATTGTGGTCTTCGTGGTGCCCCGCGATACGATTCAGGATGAACAAAAATGTATTGACCAGATAAAAGATTATATTGCTGATAAAATCGGGCATTTTGCCGTACCGAAAAAAATCATCATCACGGATCAGCTGCCAAGGACCCCCACAGGCAAACTGTTCAGGTCTGTTTTGCGCCGCATTGCAGCCGGGGAGGATCCCCTTGACTGACATGTCAGCCCAGGGGAGAATACCTGCAAATTGATTGACGATAAATAAAAGGGCCCTAAAAAAATGACTGCAAAACTTCGCAATAAAATAATTGAAACAGTGGCTGAAATCGGAAAAATCAATGTTTCCATGTCCGCGTTTGAAAGGGATCTGACAGTAACCAGTGAAGCATGGCTGACCGATCTTTCAGAACAGATAAAACAAGGTATGGGAACTTCTGATGCCAGACTAATGCAAAGCGATCTTTCAGCAGTCATTGAGGTCCTGATTAAATCCCCCCCCTCCGCCGGTATCAATACCATTATAAGCAATGCCCTGACCATGATGCTGGAAATGGAACGTGCAGGTCAGGAAAAATCCCCTGTGATACGACGTCTTCTCGGTCCATCCCTGGCCCAGGAAGCGCAACAGGAAGAGATGCGATTTCTTCTGCTGAATCCGGGTACCGTCTCCACCCGGATAGCCGTATACCAGGGTCTGGAACAGGTGCATCGTTTTGAGATACATGTTCTTCCCGATGAAGAAGACAGCATAGACCGCAGAATAAAAGCTGTGGCAGCGCATCTGAACCGCGCCAAAATCCCCGTTGCCTCCTTTGACGGCATCGCCTGCCAGGGAGGATTTCTCAAACCCATCCCGTCCGGAACCTACCGGGTGGTCCCGGAAATGGTCACAGACCTTGTGGAAGCGCCGTTGCGGTCCCATGCCAGCAATATGGGTATTCCCATGGGCATAGAACTGGCCCGGATGGCAGGCAGTCAAAAGGATCTGCTTTTGACCACCACAGATCCCTTTGTCTGTGACGAACTGGATCTGGTGGACCGGGTTACAGGATTTGTAAAAATCAAGCGCAACGGTGCCGGGGCCCATTATTTAAGTCACAAGGCGGTATGGCGGATCGTGGCATCTTTGATGAATCAGGCACCGGAACATGTGAATGCCGTCACCGCCCATGTGGGCGGGGGAACCTCCCTTGCCGCGCACAGACGGGGACAGGTCACCATGCTCATAGACGCCTATTCCGGTCTGCCGTCCACAAGCAGAAGCGGTGCCATAGACATAGACCGGGTCGTTAAAGCCATCAAATCCAAGGATATCTCCATCCGGGACCTTGAACAGGTCCTGAACAGCCGGGGCGGACTTCTCTCCCTTGTGGGCACCAATGATTTTTATGCCATGATCGGATTTCTGCGCCAGGGAGCCACCCCTGTACAGCGCAAAAAAATAGAACTGGTTCAGAACTTTATAGCAAGAAAAATTGCCGGGGGCATGCTCAAGCTTACTGCGGACGGGGCAGATGTCAGGGTAATGGCAGTCACCGGCGGACTTGCCGCAAATCCGGACATGATGCACCGGGTCAAGCAGAATATCGCAGGGCGTTACCCCGTGGTGATCATGCCCGGTTACTTTGAACATGAAGCATTGGCTGCCGGACAGATCCGGGGGTATTATGCCCCTGAGTCACTCAAGGACTACGAAACCGAACGGGATGCCCTGGCAAAAAAAAGGCATGATCAAGACGCATTGATTGACACCCCTGTATTCAAACGCGAAATCAGGTTCAAGAAAAAAGGCGCGCCGTTGACCACCTTGGACGATATTATTGATGCGGCATACCTGACGGTTAAAGAAAATTATGCGCCAACCATCGCCATTGTGGGCGCCAGCAACGAAGAGGCGATCCAAGCGGCCAAAAGAGCCAATGAAGAAGGCCAGTTCCGCATCTCCAAATTTGTGCTCCTTGGCGATTTCCAGGAGATCAGCCAGATGGCTTATGAATACGACCTTGTCATTGACAATGACAACTACACCATCATTGATACGGAAACCCCCGTAGAAGAAGCGGTCAGCCTTTTGGAGCAGGGCAAGGTTGATATCCTTATGAAAGGGCATATCCATACGGAAGATATCCTCAGGGGGGTTTTTAAATACCTGAAAGCCAGCGGCCGGCTCCAAAAAGGCCAGGTCATGAGTCACACCGCCATTGTGGATATCCCCACCCGAAACAAATTGCTGGCATTTTCAGACGGTGCGTTAAACACCTACCCTGATGAACAAAAACGTGTGGCCATCCTTGAGAATGCATTGAAAGTGGTGCATAACCTGAATATCAAGGTCCCCAAAGTGGCAGTGGTCTCTGCCGTTGAAAACGTAAACCGCAGCGTGGACAGCTCCATTGAAGCAGAACGTATTGCCGCCCGCTTTGCAGACAGGGACGACTGCATTGTGGAAGGGCCCTTGTCTTTGGATGTGGCCATGGATCCTGCCATTGCCGATGAAAAGCATTACACGGGCCGGATCCGGGGCAATGCCGATGTGCTGATCCTGCCGGACATTGATGCGGGCAATATTTTATGGAAGACCCTGACGACCCAGTCCGGGGCTGCCCTTGCCGGGGTTATTCTGTGTGGTGATATGCCCCTGATCCTGACCTCAAGGGGGGATTCAACCCGGTCAAAACTGGCGTCACTGTCCCTTGCCGTAAAATTTTACTTTGACCTTAAAAATGAAACCAGGGTGTCGGCTTAAATTTATTCTTGATAGTCTCGTAAAAAGTCAAAAACAGCAATATAGCTATTAACAATTTCAGAATGTTACAGCGTATTGAAAGAATGTTTCTCAACCAATAGAAGGAGATTGAAATGAATGGAAATGAGTCAAACAATGGGGGCAAGTGTCCTGTGATGCACGGTGGTGCCACATCAAGCAGCATATCAAACATGGAATGGTGGCCGAAAGCGCTTAACCTTGATATTCTTCATCAGCACGATTGCAAGACCAATCCAATGGGAGCGGATTTCAGCTACCGAGAGGAACTCAAAAAACTCGACGTGGCTGGACTAAAGAAAGACCTGCATGCCCTGATGACTGACAGCCAGGACTGGTGGCCTGCGGATTGGGGGCATTACGGTGGTCTCATGATCCGCATGTCCTGGCACGCAGCCGGAAGCTACCGCATTGCTGACGGACGAGGTGGCGCCGGTACCGGTAATCAACGCTTCGCACCGCTCAACTCGTGGCCGGACAACGTGAATTTGGACAAGGCGCGTCGTCTGCTCTGGCCCATAAAGAAAAAATACGGTAACAAACTAAGTTGGGCTGATTTAATCGCTTATGCCGGCACCATCGCCTACGAATCCATGGGATTAAAGACCTTCGGATTCGCCTTTGGGCGGGAAGATATCTGGCATCCGGAAAAGGACACCTACTGGGGCTCAGAAAAGGAATGGCTGGCCAAAAGCGACAGCCCCAACAGCCGATACTCCGGTGAGCGTGACCTGGAAAATCCTCTGGCCGCCGTGATGATGGGGCTGATCTACGTCAATCCAGAAGGCGTGGACGGTAACCCGGACCCGATCAAGACAGCCCATGATGTACGCGTGACCTTTGCCCGAATGGCCATGAACGACGAGGAAACCGTCGCCCTCACCGCGGGTGGTCACACGGTGGGGAAATGCCACGGTAACGGAGATGCAGCGCTTCTTGGTCCTGAACCTGAAGCTGCTGATGTTGAAGACCAGGGCCTGGGCTGGATCAATAAAACCAAACGCGGCATTGGTCGCAATACGGTAAGCAGTGGCCTTGAAGGCGCATGGACGACGAATCCGACCAAATGGGACAACGGTTATTTCCACCTGTTGCTTAACTATGAGTGGGAACTGAAAAAAAGCCCGGCCGGTGCCTGGCAGTATGAACCCGTCAACATAAAAGAAGAAGACAAGCCCGTCGATGTTGAAGATCCTTCGATCCGGTATAACCCGATGATGACCGATGCGGACATGGCCATGAAGATGGACCCTGTGTATCGGAAGATATCCGAGCGGTTTTACAACGATGCTGAATACTTCTCCGAAATGTTTGCGCGGGCATGGTTCAAATTAACGCATCGTGACATGGGGCCAAAGGCGCGTTATTTTGGGCCTGATGTACCCCAGGAAGATCTGATCTGGCAAGACCCGGTTCCTGCCGGTACTACTGATTACGATATCCAGGCGCTGAAAGACAAAATTTCCGCCAGCGGTCTGAGCATCAGTGAAATGGTCTGCACAGCCTGGGATAGCGCCAGAACCTTCCGGGATTCGGATAAACGCGGCGGTGCCAACGGAGCGCGCATTCGGCTCGCCCCTCAAAAAGATTGGGAAGGCAATGAGCCGGAGCGCTTGACCAAGGTATTGTCCGTGCTTGAAGGCATTGCGGCAGAAAGCGGTGCAAGTGTGGCCGATGCCATCGTTCTGGCAGGTAATGTGGGGGTTGAGCAGGCCGCTAAGGCTGCCGGCTTTGATGTTACAGTCCCCTTTTCTCCAGGCCGGGGTGATGCAACGGACGAGATGACCGATGCCGCAGCCTTTGAGGTGCTGGAACCCCTTCATGACGGTTATCGCAACTGGCTTAAAAGGGACTATATCGTCAGTGCGGAAGAGATGATGCTTGACCGCACGCAACTGATGGGGCTGACTGCCCATGAGATGACGGTTCTGGTCGGCGGTATGCGCGCTCTCGGCACCAACCATGGCGGCACCAAGCACGGTGTGTTCACCGGGAACGAAGGTGCACTGACCAACGATTTCTTCGTGAACCTGACGGACATGAATTATATGTGGAAACCGGCCGGCAACAACCTGTATGAGATCTGCGACAGAAAAACGGACGAAGTCAAATGGACGGCAACACGAATTGATCTGGTTTTCGGGTCCAATTCAATCCTTCGCGCCTATGCCGAAGTTTATGCCCAGGATGACAATAAGGAAAAGTTTGTTAAGGATTTTGTAGCAGCATGGGCAAAGGTTATGAACGCTGACCGCTTTGACCTTGAATGATGGATTTCCCGATTGTCAAAGATAGTTTGATTATTTTTTAAGAACCCCCTTTTTCAGTTTTCTGTTTCTGAAGAAGGGGGCTTTTGGGGTTAGGGATAGATGGCCTACCGGAAGAACTGCTTTGTGATATTGTTCATTGGGAAGTTCCCCATGGCAAGATAAATGGCGCTCAGTCCGCAGATGATGCCTTCAAAACCGGCAATTACTCCGATAAGATGTGAACCTGTCCAGTCTTTGATTGCAAGAAGAAAAAACAATACCATCAGCGATGCAAAAACAAACTGAACGCCTCTGTTCGATTTTAATGTCCCGAAAAACATGAGCATTGTAAAAAGGCCCCACATGAACAGATAGCAGGCCATGAATTTTGCGGGCGTCGGGTCTGCCCAGCCGAGTTTAGGCAACAGAAGAAGCGCCCCCAGAGTCAACCAGAAGTGGCCATAGGATAAGAATGTCGTAACGCCAAAAGTATTGCCTTTTTTAAACTCAAGAACACCGGCGATAATCTGGGCCGCAGCGCCGTAAAAAAGGCCCTTCGCCAAAATCATGGAATTGATTTCAAAGAAACCGGCATTAGGAATATTCAAAAGCACAGTTGTCATTCCAAAGCCCATCAATCCGAGGGGTCCCAGATTTGCCAACGTTTCGTTTCTCATCTTCTACTCCTCCAAATGATTAAAAACTGTAAAAATATTCCTATCACTCAATGTTCAAGTTTTCTGCATCCCGGGGGGTCATGCCGCCGCCGATACTTCAGGGCAGGGCTCAATATTCAGTTGCCAAGATCTCGGTCAGCTTCGTTCAAAGGGGTCACACAGTTCTGGATGACGGGTAACGGTTCGTTGAGCAGGATACAATAGCAAGCATTATGCCATCGGCCTGTTGGGGCTTTGAATCGGTTTATTGCCGTAAATAATCAGCCCATCTACCGATTATCATTGTTAATAATCCGCATATTTTAGTTCTGCTGAAAAAGAGGCGTGAAGGGGGGCTTTAAACGGGAAAGCAAATATTTGGGGCGGATATGACCCAAAACAGATGGTGCAGCAGAAAACCTATTGAAATATATATGTATAAATAAATGGGCTTTTTTGTCTCGTTTTGAGCCAGATCGAACCCATTGGCCATTATTTGCGATGGAGCGTCCTGCGGGAAATACCCCGGTTTTTTAGCGGCGTTTTCTCTGTGCCACCGGTGTTGTGAATACAGCACGGACTCCGGCGCATCAAAAACAGGGAAGTTATATCATTATACTCGAGCATCGAGTTATACTACAAACCAGCTTGACATGATAGATAGTTTGCTATAGGTGACTTTACGAGTCTCTAAATACAAAAAATTAAAAAAGATTCCTTTCAACTACATCCCGGAAAAGGAGTTTTGACCAAATTATGAAACAGCAAATCAACACTGCTCAGCAGGACGCCAACGCAAAACTCAAACTGATGGAGACCTTCGGCAACACCTCTTTTGACCGCCCTTATTTTGCCGAAATCTGCGATACCCCCCTCACTGGCGCATTTAAGAAAAAAGCCGTGGTGCATGCCGGTCTTGGGGGCTCGCCCGTGCCACAGGAAAAAACTGCCGAGGTTTGGCACACCCTTTCAAAAATACAGCGCCAAGGCAAAACCAGCGCATATATCCACATTCCTTTCTGCAGCACCCACTGCCTTTATTGCGGTTTTTTTGCCAACCCGTCCCAAAAAGACAATATGCAGGCTTATGCCAAAGCCCTGATCCGTGAACTTGAGGCTGACCAGGATTTGGACCTGGTGCAAAGCCATCCTGTGAATGCCGTTTATCTGGGCGGCGGCACTCCCACAGCCCTTGAAAGTAATGATCTAAAACAGGTGCTTGACACCGTGCGCCGCTGCCTGCCCCTGGCCAATGACTGCGAAATTACCGTGGAAGGCAGGATCAGCGACCTTACGGAGGAAAAAATTCAAGCCTGCATCAAAGGCGGGGCCAACCGGTTTTCCCTCGGGGTCCAGACCTTTGATACCGGTATCCGGACAGGCCTAGGCCGTGTGAAAGACAGGCAAACCGTCGTGGAACGCCTTTTACGCCTTAAACAGACCAACCATGCCGCCATCATCATTGATCTGATTTTCGGGCTGCCCGATCAGACCATGGCGATCTGGGAAAACGACATTGACACCTTTCTGGATCTGGAACTGGACGGCGTGGACCTGTATCAGCTTATCCGCTTCCCCGGCGGCCGCCTTGACAAGGCCGTCAGGTCCGGACGGTTCAAAACCCTGGCAGACCAAACCCAGCGGGCGTTGATGTTTGAAGCGGGCGTCAACCGCATGACCTTGGCCAGATACCGAAGGCTGTCCATCAGCCACTGGGGCCGGAAATTCAGGGAGCGCAACCGCTACAACCTGGCCATGAGGGAAAAGGCAGACTGCCTGGCCTATGGTTCCGGGGCAGGCGGCAATGTGAACGGACACATGGTTTTTCTGGACGGTAATCTTGGCACCTACCTTGAAACAGCAGGGAAGACCAAGCCCGTGACACGCATCATAACCCCGCCTGCCCATAACCGCCTGGCTTGCCTGATTTCGGGCAGCCTGGAATTGGGATATATGGACCTGCGGGGTGCCGGCAGACAGCTGGGCCTGGACCTTGAAACCATTTTTGCCCCCCTGACAGACCAGTGGGAAAAAGCCGGACTCATCACACGGGAACAGGGCTGGATCACCCTGACCCTGGCCGGACAGTTCTGGCAGACCAACCTGGCCCAGGGCATGATTGACTATTATGAACAAACAAGCACCGCTTGATAAGGAGAAAAAATTGTGAAATCCCTGGTTGTTTACTCCAGCAGAACCGGCAACACCCAAAAGGTTGCCCGGGCCATATATGATGCCCTGCCCGAACCCAAAGAGATCTTTTCCGCCAAAGAGGCCCCGGACCCGTCAGGGTATGATTTTCTCGCCCTGGGCTTCTGGGTGGATAAGGGTACGGTCAACGCCGGTTCCGCCAAATACATGGAAACCGTAAAAAATAAAAAAATAGGGTTGTTCGGTACCCTGGGGGCCTATCCCGACTCCGACCATGCTCGCAGGTGCCTGGAAAAGGCAAGAGCGCTTGTAAAGGACAATGAAATCCTGGGGGAATTTTTATGCCAGGGTAAGGTGGACCCGGCCCTGATTAAAAGGATGGAAACAAAAATGAAGGACGATCCCCATCACAGTATGACCCCGGAACGCAGGGCCAGGCTTGAAGAGGCCGCCAGACACCCGGATGAAAAAGATCTTGCAGATGCCCGGGCACTGTTTGTTGAACTGGCACAAACAGCTTCCGGAAAGAAGCCTGCCTGATGCCCCCAAAAGGCTGGAAAGGCAGACCAATACCCTTAACTTAGGGCATTAACGCGCGCAACCGCTCGACAATTTTCACCAGCGCGCCTATTTTAAAATGGATGGCATTGGCCGGGCAGACCTCCTGGCAGCAATAACAGCGGATGCAGGTCAGATGATCAATGACGGCCCGGCGAGATTCCACCAGCTGAAGGCTTCCCGGCGGACAGACCGTTGCGCATTTGCCGCAATCCC
>QKDP01000060.1 GCA_003252055.1 Desulfobacter postgatei
AAAGGGAAGGGAGAAGCACCGGCCCTGGTCTTTTATCAAAAATCCGGCCATGCCGGCACCCTGACCTTTAATGAACTTAAAGACAAAGTGCTCAAGCTTGCAGCGGCTTTTCACCAGGCCGGACTTGTCCCGGGGGACTGCATTGCATTAAAGCTTCAAAACTGTCCTGAATTTATCATCAGCGCCCTGGCAGCCGCCTATCTTGGTATCACCTACCTGCCCATAGGCTGCCATCTACCGGCTTCCATTGTGGCAGAGGATGTCACTGCATCAAAGTCGAAACTTGTAATCATGGCAAACAGCAGTGTTTACGAGGAAAAAAAGGGCCATATCCAGACGGTCCGTTCCCTGCTTGAAGATCTGCCTGTTCTCATTTCTGATGAAACGCTTGAAGGGGTCCCAACCCTTGAAGAATACATGGCCAAGGCAGATCCTTCCGGACTTGAGCCGGCCTGTCCCCAGGCAGATCACCCCTTGTTTGCTATTTATGAAAATCGCCTGGCCGATAAACATGTGGGCTCTGTTTTTCCAACCGGCGGATTTCTGGTCCAGGCCCACGCCTCCTTCGACGATATTTTTAACAAAGCCCTTGTTCAGGACAAACCAGGAATGATCGTCAACACCATGGATATGTGCAAAGCGTCGGCCCAGGCATACAGCCTGTGGGGACCTTTGACCAATGGCGCAGGCATTATCCTCATTGATGAAGATATCAAGGTGAATACCATTGAAAAAATTCTCAATGAGCAGCCAAACCCCGCGCTGTTGTGCCGGCCGAATTTGATTTCAGAAGTTAGGGAACAACTGGGACAGGGGCAGCTAAACACGGCCAAACGGTTTCCCGTTATTGCCTGCTGTGAGAGTGCCCTTCCCCCCCGCCTGGCGAAATATGCAGACGGCATACTGGTAAACGGTCCGGAACGGGTGGTAAATCTGTGGGTGCAAAACAAAAGTGGTACCGCACTGCTCAATTCATATCCAAGCCCGGAACTGAACCGTCCCGGCGCCCTGGGATTTGGCGCCTTGGGAGTGGAGCCCCTGATCATGAGCGATTTTGGAGAACCCTGTAAAACAAACATCAGCGGCAACCTGGTTTTTGCCCGGTCATGGCCGGCCATGCCAACGGCCACCACGGGCACAACCGAACATTTTAAAAAGACCTATTTTTCAAAATTCCCAGGCTGTTTTTTCACTTACGACGGGGTCAGGTCCGACAAAGACGGTTTTTTCTGGTTCATGGGACGGCTTGATGACAGCATTAAAGTCAAAGGGCAAAGCCTGGGCGCATCCTTGATCGAGGGCGTGCTTACTTCCCATCCCCTAGTTGACGAGGCTGCTATTATCAGCGGCCAGGGCAGCTCCGGGGAGGAAATTGTGGTATTCATGGTGCCCTATAAAACGATCCAGGATGAACAAAAATGTATTGACCAGATAAAAGATTATATTGCTGAAAAAATCGGACGATTTGCCGTACCGGAAAAAATCATCATCACGGATCAGCTGCCAAAGACCCCCACAGGAAAACTGTTCAGGTCTGTTTTGCGCCGCGTTGCCGCCGGAGAAGCCACCCTGGACTGACAAAAACAAAGGGAGCCCTAAAAAATGAGCGCGAAACTTCGTAATAAAATAATTGAAGCCGTGGCTGAAATCGGAAAAATCAATGTTTCCATGTCCGCCTTTGAAAGGGAGCTGACAGTCACCAGTGAAGTATGGCTGGCCGATCTTTCAGAACAGATAAAACAAGGCATGGGAACTTCGGATGCCGGACTAATACAAAGCGATCTTTCAGCAGTCATTGAGGTCCTGATTAAATCGCCCCCTTCCGCCGGTATCAATACCATTGTAGGCAATGCCCTGACCCTGATGCTGGAAATGGAACGTGCAGGCCAGGAAAAATCCCCGGCGATACGACGTCTTCTCGGTCCATCCCTGGCCCAGGAAGCGCAACAGGAAGAGATGCGATTTCTTCTGCTGAATCCAGGTACCGTCTCCACCCGGATAGCTGTATACCAGGGCCTGGAACAGGTGCATCGTTTTGAGATACATGTTCTTCCCGATGAAGAAGACAGCATAGACCGCAGAATAAAAGCTGTGGCAGCGCATCTGGAACGCGCCGGAATTGCGCTTGCCTCCTTTGACGGCATCGCCTGCCAGGGAGGATTTCTTAAACCCATTCCATCCGGAACCTACCGGGTGGTACCGGAAATGGTCACAGACCTTGTGGAAGCGCCGTTGCGCTCCCATGCCAGCAATATGGGTATTCCCATGGGCATAGAACTGGCCCGGATGGCAGGCAGTCAAAAGGATCTGCTTGTGACCACCACAGATCCCTTTGTCTGTGACGAACTGGATCTGGTGGACCGGGTTACAGGCTTTGTAAGAATCAAGCGCAACGGTGCCGGAGCCCATTATTTAAGTCACAAGGCGGTATGGCGGATCGTGGCATCTTTAATGAATCAGGCACCGGAACATGTGAACGCCGTCACCGCCCATTTGGGCGGAGGCACCTCCCTTGCCGCGCACAGACGGGGACAGGTCACCATGCTCATAGACGCCTATTCCGGCCTGCCGTCCACAAGCAGAAGCGGTGCCATAGATATAGACCGGGTCGTTAAAGCCATCAAATCCAAAGATATATCCATCCGGGACCTTGAACAGGTTCTTGAAAGCCGCGGCGGACTTCTCTCCCTTGTGGGCACCAATGATTTCTATGCCATGATCGGATTTCTGCGCCAAGGCGCCACCCCTGTACAGCGCAAAAAAATAGAACTGGTTCAAAACTTTCTGGCAAGAAAAATTGCCGGCGGCATGCTCAAGCTTACTGCGGACGGGGCAGATGTCAGGGTAATGGCGATCACCGGCGGACTTGCCGCAAATCCGGACATGATGCACCGGGTCAAGCAGAATATCGCAGGGCGTTACCCCGTGGTGACCATGCCCGGTTACTTTGAACATGAAGCATTGGCTGCCGGACAGATCCGGGGATATTATGCCCCTGAGTCACTCAAGGACTACGAAACCGAACGGGATGCCCTGGCAAAAAAAAGGCATGATCAAGACGCATTGATCGACACCCCTGTATTTAAACGCGAAATCAGATTCAAGAAAAAAGGCGCGCCTTTGACCACCTTGGACGATATCATTGATGCGGCCTATTTGACGGTGGAAGAAAATTATGCGCCGACCATCGCCATTGTAGGCGCCGAAAATGAAGAGGCGATCCAGGCGGCCAAAAGAGCCAATGAAGAAGGGCAGTTCCGTATTTCCAAATTTGTACTCCTTGGTGATTTCCAGGAGATCAGCCAGATGGCCTATGAATACGATCTTGCCATTGACAATGACAACTACACCATCATTGATACGGAAACACCCGTAGAAGAAGCGGTCAGCCTTTTGGAACAGGGCAAGGTTGATATCCTTATGAAAGGGCATATCCATACGGAAGATATCCTCAGGGGGGTTTTTAAATACCTGAAAGCCAGTGGCCGGCTCCAAAAAGGCCAGGTCATGAGCCACACCGCCATTGTGGATATCCCCACCCGGAACAAATTGCTGGCATTTTCAGACGGTGCGTTAAACACCTACCCTGATGAACAAAAACGTGTGGCCATCCTTGAAAATGCATTAAAAGTGGTGCACAACCTGAATATCAAGGTACCCAAGGTGGCAGTGATCTCTGCCGTTGAAAACGTAAACCGCAGCGTGGACAGCTCCATGGAGGCAGAACGTATTGCCGCCCGTTTTGCAGACAGGGACGACTGCATTGTGGAAGGGCCCTTGTCTTTGGATGTGGCCATGGATCTTGCCATTGCCGAAGAAAAGCATTACACGGGCCGGATCCGGGGCAATGCCGATGTGCTGATCCTGCCGGACATTGATGCGGGCAATATTTTATGGAAGACCCTGACGACCCAGTCCGGGGCAACCCTTGCCGGGGTTATTCTGTGCGGTAATATGCCCCTGATCCTGACATCAAGGGGGGATTCGACACGGTCAAAACTGGCGTCACTCTCCCTTG
>QKDP01000131.1 GCA_003252055.1 Desulfobacter postgatei
CCTGGAACTTGACAAGGGCGCCGCCGTGGGCATGTGTATCCGCTCGGTACGCGCCTGTCCGGGCACCACCTTCTGCAAGCTCGGCAAGCAGGATGCCCTGGGCGTGGGCATGGAACTGGACAAGCAATACCATGCCATGGAACTGCCGGGTAAATTCAAAATAGCGGTATCCGGGTGCAAGCTCTCCTGCTCCGAATCCTGGGTCAGGGACATCGGACTCATCGGAGAAGCGAACGGCTGGGTTCTTGTCATCGGCGGCAACGTGGGCATGAGCCCCAGAATTGCCCAAAAGGTGGCTGAAGGACTGAACACGGAACAGGCCATGGAGGCTTGTAAACGCATTGTTGAGTATTACAGGGATAATGCAAACAAAGGGGAGCGTCTCGGAAAGATGATTGATCGTATCGGCCTTGAACCCTTTGAACAGGCCATTCAAGGTTAATCATGGAAACCCGGTACATACCCGAAGACCGGTTTCCCATGCAGGTGAGCCCAAACGTACAGGTGATCGGCAACTACTATTTCAACCTGATGCTGATCACCGGGAAAGAAAAGAGCCTGCTGTTTGAAGCCGGTGTTTCAGGTATGGTGGACCAGGTCATCCGGCAGCTGGAGATGCTTGACATATCCCCGGACATTATCGTGGTCAGCCATCCCCACGCCGATCATGTAACAGGGCTTCCCGGATTGGCTGACCGGTTTAAGCATGCCCGGATCATTGCGGGAACCGGGGCCAAAAATTTCATATCGCATCCCAAGGCAGTTTCGGCACTGATCGCCGAGGACCGGTTTATATCCCGGCGCCTTGGCGACGAAGGATTAACGCCGGGGCGCCCCAGCCTTGATGCCCCGCCGGATGTCAGCCGCATTGAAGAGGTTGACTGCCCTGCCCGCCTGGATCTGGGCGGGGACATATTTTTTGATCTGCTGCCGTCAAAGGGACATTCCCCGGGGGCACTGATTGGGCTTGCCGTGCCGGATAAGGTGTTGTGCTGCGCCGATGCGCTGGGGTTTCATTACCCCGGCCGGGATTTCTGGCCCCTGTTTTTCACAGGCGCGGCAGACTACCTTGACACCATTAAACAGATCAGGGCGCTGTCTCCAGAGATCATCTGCCCGGCCCACCAGGGCCCCATCATGGCCGGCAACGTTCCTTTAGCCCTTGAAACAGCGGAATCCAGGGCACTTGAAATCATAAAAATGATAAAGGATACCCCCCTAAATGATGACGCCCTGGTTAAGAAACTATTCAACATCTCCTACAAAGACGAATTTTGCCTGTACACAAAAGAAAATATAACAAACTGTGCCGGGCTTCTGGTTAAACGGGCCCAGGAATTTTATTAACTTTTGTTAAGACGGGAAGGGGCGGCACCGGAAAGTTTACGCACTTTTTTGACGGTCAAAAGCACATTGCCGGCGAAAATGAGAAACGCCCCGATCCATCCCGCAAAGGAAAGCGCAGGGTCCATAACAAGAAACGGCCCCAGGATTGCGGCCAGAAAAATACGGGTCGAGGCGATGATCCCCCCTTCTATGGCCGTGACGTATTTAAACCCTTGGGTCAACAGAACCTGGCCGGTAATGGCGATGGCCGAACACCAGAAAAGATATACCAGTTCATGGGTGTCGGGGATCTGCATTTCATGAAAAAAAAGAAAAAACACAACAATCCATCCAAGGCCGAACATAAAGAACAGAATGGTCAGGGTGTCGTGGTCCTGCCGGGCCATGTTCAGTACAATGATGGCAAAAGCCGCAGTAAACCCCGACGCCAGTCCCCACAAAGCCCCCAGGGAAAAATGTGTATCCGCCGGCATTAAAATCATAAAAACCCCGACAAAGGCCACCAGGACAATCGCAACGGTGCCCAAATCCCTTTGGGATTTAAAAAAAATCCATGAAAACAGGGCGATAAACAAAGGGAAGGTCATGTTTAAAATATTGGCCTGGGCAACGCTGGTCTGGGATACAGCCTTGAAAAAACAGAAAACCGCCAGGGTATTGAGCAACGCCCTGCCCACAAGAAAACTTTTTCTAACCACCCGGATTTTATGGCTGCCCAGGGAAATGACAATGCAGACAACGGCAAATCCCAGGCTGAACCGGGCCAGGGTGAACATGGACGTACGGATATGAAGCCCGGCCATGGCCGACCACTTGATCACCACGGTGGACATATAAAAACAAAAGGCTGACGCAAACACAGCCAGGTAGCCTAAAATTGACTTTCTATCCGTCTTGGGCATTATACCGTCAAACATTCCAGGTCCTTTTTTTGCCGCCCTTGGCCCATATGCCCGATCCAGGTATTTTTCACCCGGCAGGGGTTTATATTGCCAGAACTCACTGACTAATGCTATTGTGGATCGCATTAACCCATTTTTCATAAACACAAATTGCCATAAGACCATAAATCATGACCAAAGACAACTTCTCTTTTGCACAGCAAATCAAACCCTTTCGGGATGAAATTGATGATATTGATGCCAGGATTATCTCCTTATTGAGCAAGCGCCGGGAACAGGTGGAAAAAATCGTGGAGGTGAAAAAAGCGCACAAGGTGCCCATTTACCATCCGGCCCGGGAGGAGGACGTGATATCCCGCCTGCGGGGAAAAGCCTCGGACATGGATGTGGACCCCGATCTGGTGGAAAGTCTTTACAGAACGATCATGCACCAGTCCAGGAAAAGCCAGACCCGTGTCTCCAAAACCAGTTTGATCCGGCCCCAGGCAAAGATACTTATCGTGGGCGGCGCCGGAGAGATGGGGCGACTGTTTGTCCGGTTTTTCACCGAGACCGGATACCAGGTGGATATCCTGGATAAAAATGACTGGGACCGGGCCCCGGCCCTGTGTCAAAACGCAGACCTTGTCATTGTCTGTGTCCCCATTAACGTCACCGTCAAGGTCATTGAACAATTAGCCCCCCTGATGCGGCCGGATGCGGTGCTCACAGACCTGACTTCGGTCAAGACGCTTCCCCTTGAAGCCATGTGCCGGGCACACAAGGGGCCTGTGCTGGGCCTGCACCCCCTTTTCGGCCCCACTACGAACAACCTGGACAAGCAGATCATTGCGGCATGTGCCGGACAAGACGAGGAGTCCTGCCAGTGGGTGATTGACCAGCTGGTTGCCTGGGGTGCCGTGGTTGTTGAGGCAAGCGCCAGGGAACATGACCAGGTCATGGAGATTGTCCAGGCCCTGCGGCATTTTGCCACATTCAGTTTCGGCAGTTTTCTTTACCGCCAGGGCATCCCCATTAAACGCACCCTTGAATTCTCAAGCCCGATCTACCGCCTGGAACTGGGCATGGTGGGCAGGCTTTTTGCCCAGGACCCTGATCTGTACGCTGAAATCATCTTTGCCACACCCGAACGGCGCCAACTTTTAAAAACATTTGTTGAGTCCCTGAACCAGTTTCTGGATATGCTCGAATCCGGAGACAAGGAGGCGTTTATTAAAGAATTCAACCAGATTGCCGAATGGTTCGGACCGTTTGGCCACCAGGCCCTGCGTGAAAGTACCTATTTTATAAACAAACTGATTGAACGGTTCTAAGAGGCCGGGTTAATCCGTCTCATCCCCGTACAGCTTAAGTTTTTTAAGCAATGTTTTCCGGGTGATGCCAAGTCTTCGGGCAGCTTCGCTCTTATTGCCCCCGGCTGCAGCCAGGGTGGATAAGATGGCCCGTTCCTCCACCTTGGCCAGGGCGATATTTTCAAGATTCAATTCCCCATTCCTTGCCGGTTCCGGCTCCTCATCTGAAATAAAGGAGAGGTCGGACCTGCAAAGGTAATCGGTCCGGGCCATGACCACACCGCGCTCCACGGCGTTCATCAGTTCCCGGACATTTCCGGGCCACTCATACCGTATCAGGGTATCCATGGCATTGGGAGAGAATCCCTTGATGTCCCTGCGGTTTTTCCGGGCAAACTCATCCAGGAAGTGGATGGCAAGTTCCGGGATATCCTCTGGACGCCGGCGCAACGGCGGAATATCAATGTGTACCACAGGTCTTCCCTGAATGTTTTGTTTGCGGACATGGCTTTTAGATCCCTGTTGGTGGCGGCAATCACCCTGACATCCACGGCAAGGGTGTTTTCAGAACCCACGGGGGCAATCTCTTTTTCCTGGATGACCCGCAGCAACTTTGCCTGCATGGCAAGGCTCATCTCACCGATTTCATCCAGCAGGATACTGCCCTTGTCCGCCAGAAAAAACTTGCCCTTGCGTTTTTTATCCGCCCCGGTGAATGCGCCCCGCTCATGGCCGAACAGTTCTGATTCCAAAAGGGTTTCGGTGATGGCCGCACAGTTGATCCGGATATAGGGGTGCTGCCTTCTCATGCTGTTGTTGTGCAGGGCGGCAGCCACAAGTTCCTTTCCTGTGCCGGACTCCCCTGTGACAAGCACATTGGCATCGGTGGGGGCCACCATGTGTACGGTATCCAGCAGCGCTTTCATGGCAGGGCTTTTGCCCAGGATATCGTGGTGAAAGGTACTGGTTTCCAACCGTTTTTTCAGATCCTGATTTTCGTTTTTCAGGTAAAGGCGTTCAAACACCCGATCCACGGTGAGTTTAAGCTTGTCAAAATCAAGGGGTTTGGTCAGGTAATCGTAGGCCCCGATTTTCAGAGCCCGGACGGCGGTATCCACCGAGGAATAGGCCGTCATGATGATCACGGGAAGGGCCGGATTAAAGACATGAATTTTGGCCAGGGCATCCATGCCGGACATTTTCACCATTTTCATATCCATGAGCACCAGGCCAAAGGGGCTGTTTATCACCGCCTCCACACCGTCATCTCCGTCCGGGGCAACCTGAACGGCATATCCCCACCCTTTCATCAGG